>DATCJD010000099.1:0-5554 GCA_036507435.1 Bacteroidota bacterium | reverse complement strand
TTCGCCTGAGAAATCCGTTGAGAAAGTACACATCGAAAGGGAATACCGTGAAGCTGTTTCTCCACGTCTGCCTGTTTATCTCGCTCTTCGTCGTGGCTGTAGTGGCGCAAGACCTACCTTCGACCGATACGACTATCGTCTTTCAGCCGGCATCGCCGGACCTGATCACGGCTTCGACTTACCAGCCGATGCGCGACGCTTGGGGTATCGACTTAATGGTTTCCAATAACGGGTTCGGCTTGGGCGGATTCTGGCGGCACGAGTATACGGATGAGCTATCCGGATTTATTTCGCTTGCGATTTCAGATGTAAAAGACGAAGGCGAAGTGGAATTTTTCGACCAATTTTCCGGACAATCGTTTGTCCCGGGGAAAAAGAACCGGCTGTTGATGTTCCCTATGTCGTTCGGTGTGCAGTACCGGCTCTTCAAAGATGATATTGTGGATAATTTCCGCCCGTATATCAGCGCGGCAATCGGGCCCTCGATGATTTTCGTCGCGCCGTACTCGAACACGATCACCGTCCCTGCGCCCGGCGGCGGGACGTTCACCTATACCGAACAAGTGGAATTCTTTAACAGCCTGAAATACGGACAGGCGCGCTACACGCTCGGCGGATACATCGGCGGCGGCGCATACTTTGGGCTTGATAAAGGAACGTTGAGTGGAGTCAGCATTCGCTACTACTTTATTCCCTTCTCCAACGGCATCGAGATTTTAGAGCGAGTGTATGTGAAAAATTTCGGCGGGTTCTTTATTACGTTGAACTTCGGCTCGATGTATTAAACAGATACGCGACGTACTTTATTTGTACGTCGCGCTCGCAATCAACAGTCTGAAATAAAAAAACCTGAAGCACAACGAGAATCGAAGAGCCTCCCCTTAGCTCCCCGTCCTACAAAGCACTTCAGGTATTCATCTGCAAGATACACGATAGACGAATACCGCGCAGTGACTCGTATCACAGAACATTACGGATAGTACCGGAACGCTACGCCCACTTCAATTCCCATTCCGACAGTTGGCGTGAGAAGAAGCGCGGGACCGATTTCGAATGCTATATCGAATGGATGGTCGGGAGCGAGGTAATCAACCCCGAACATCAATCGCGCGCCCAACGCCACATCGCCACTGTTGAATCTCGGTCCCCCGAAACCGGCTGACCCAAAAAAAACGCCAGGCCCGTAATAGAACGGGACATTCGTCTTATTAAACGCGTTCGAGTGGATGAGATAATCCGCGCCGATGGTAATTCCGCCAGCCCAGCCGCCGAGCGAACCTTGGTACGCAAACTTTGAACTCTCCCAGTACTTCACGGACAACCCTGTCGGTGCACCGAGCACGAGTCCGATACCCAGATTTCTATTGCCGGGTCCATCGGCTCTGAGGGGAACGCTTACCACCAGTGCAATGACAACAAGAAAAAGAATGCGTTTCATATTTCCTCCTATGTTCATAAGTACAGTTTCAAAAATTTTCCGGTGTATGATTTCTCTAACTTAGCTATGTGTTCAGGAGTTCCCGTTGCGACAACATCGCCGCCGGCTTCTCCGCCTTCCGGACCCAAATCGATAATATAATCTGCACATTTCACGATATTCATGTTGTGCTCTATGACAACCACCGAGTGCCCTGCCTGCAACAGTGCGTCGAAACACTTGAGCAATTTCGCAATATCGTCGAAATGCAGTCCAGTCGTAGGTTCATCAAAAATAAAAAGCACATGTCCGCTGGATTCCGGCATGCCGAGATGATTCGCCAGCTTGAGCCGTTGCGCCTCTCCGCCCGATAGCGCTGTCGCCGATTGCCCGAGGCGTAGGTATCCCAAGCCGACATCCTGCAATACCTGGAGCTTCTTTGCAATGCGTTTTCCTTCGGCGGACTGGCTGAAAAAATCCAGCGCTTCTACAACTGTCATATGGAGAATATCATCTACGTTCTTTCCGCGATAGCGAACTTCAAGGACTTCCTGTTTGAAGCGTTTTCCTTTGCACGCCTCGCAGGTGAGGTACAGGTCTGCTAGAAATTGCATCTCAATTTTCTGGACGCCGTCGCCCTCGCACACTTCGCAACGCCCTCCGGGCACGTTGAAGGAAAAATACCCCGGCTTGAAGCCGCGAATTTTTGCCGTTTGAACGTTGGAAAGAAGGTCACGAATCAAATCGAACGCTTTGATATATGTCATAGGATTCGAGCGGGGCGAGCGGCCGATGGGCGACTGGTCGACCATCTCGACATGTTCAATCTGGTCGATGCCTTCGATGGCGGTGTATTTGCCGACGTGTCCTTCAAATCCTTGTTTCTCTTTTTGCGTGCCCGCATAAAGGATATCGTGAATCAACGTACTTTTTCCGGAACCGCTTACGCCGGTAACGCACACAAACATGTGCAACGGAATTCTCAGGTTGATGTTTTTCAAATTGTTCTCCGACGCGCCGCGGATAAACAGCGAACGTTCGGAATCTTTCCGCCGTTTTTTCGGCGTCGGTATGGAGAGCTTGCCGCTGAGATATTTGCCGGTCAGGGAAGTCGGACGTTTCAATAACTCAGCGTTAGTTCCGTTGAAGACCACTTCCCCTCCCTGTTCGCCGGCGCGCGGACCCATATCGACGACGACGTCGGCTTCGCGCATCATTTCATCGTCGTGCTCGACCACAAGCACCGTGTTGCCGAGGTCGCGCAGGGATTTTAATATCTTAATGAGCCGCGCCCCGTCACGCGGGTGCAGGCCGATGCTCGGCTCGTCGAGCACATACAGCGAGCCGACGAGCGATGAACCTAACGAGGTCGCCAGATTAATGCGCTGGTACTCGCCGCCGGAGAGCGTCATCGTCAGCCTATCGAGCGTAATGTAGCCGATGCCGACTTCCGTGAGGAATTTCAGCCGCTTCTTCAACTCTTCGAGGATGCGCTTGGCGACATCGAAATCGAAGGCAGACAATTTCAGGCGGAGGAAAAATTCATCTGCATCCGCGATGTTCATTCGCACGACGTCGTGCAGTGTCTTGCCCGCCACTTGAATATTCATCGCCTCGGGACGCAGGCGGGAACCGCCGCATTCCGTACACGTGGTGTATCCCCGGTACCGGCTCAGGAATACGCGGTAATGGATTTTATACGACTTTCGTTCTATGAACCGGAAGAATTTATAGATGCCGTCAAAACTTTCGAAGCCGTTCAGGATAACATCAAGCTGAGCCTGTGTCAATTTTTTGAACGGCACGTCAACGGGAACGCCTGCTTTTTTCGCGATTTTCAACAAGTCGACTAAATTCTCGCGCCAGCGAGGGAACGACCACGGCTGGATCGCTCCCTGTTTGATTGTTTTGTTCGGGTCCGGCACAACGAGCGACATATCAATACCGACTGACCTGCCGAAGCCCTGGCAGTTCGGACACGCTCCAACTGGATTGTTAAACGAGAACATACGCGGGTCAGGATCCTCGTACCGCAATCCGTCATTGGAACATTCATAATGCTGTGTAAATCTCAACGTCTGCTTTGCGTCGAGGAGATAGGCAAGCGCGTAGCCATCGCCTTCGACATAAGCCGTTTGAATCGAATCCGCTAACCGTGTCTCAGAATCTTTTGCCCCGGCATGGATTGAGAGACGGTCAACCAAGACGTTGATATTTTTTTTATCTTTGCCCTTGTAATCCCGTTCGTTCAGGTCGAACAGTTCGCCGTTCACGACAATGCGGAAAAATCCGCGCTTCTTGAGCGCTTGCAATTCTTCTTTGACACTCCGCCCTTCGTGGGCGTGCATCGGGAACATGACGTAGAGCTTCGTGCCGTCCGTTTCCTCCTGTAAACGGTCGACGGCGCTGGCGACGGTATCGCGCTGGACAAGACTGCCGCACGCGCGGCAATATGTTTTACCGATTCGCCCGAAGAGCAGTCGGAGATAATCATACACTTCCGTTGTGGTCGCGACGGTTGAACGCGGGTTGCGCGAGGGCGTGCGTTGTTCGATGGCGATCGCCGGACTGATACCCTGAATGAAATCCACATCCGGCTTATCCATGCGCTCAAGAAACTGCCGCGCATAGGAGGAGAGGCTTTCGACGTAGCGCCTTTGTCCTTCGGCGTAGATCGTATCGAACGCAAGGCTGGATTTTCCCGAACCGCTCACGCCGGTGACGACGATGAGTTTCTTGCGTGGAAGCTGAAGGCTGATATTCTTGAGGTTGTGAACGCGCGCGCCACGGATAACGATATCCGTTAACTTCTTACCGTTTGTAGGTTGAGGAATAACAGGCGGAGTTGTTTGTTGCTTGGGCCTACTTGTTTTCAGTAATGTTCCTGCCATAAGAAGTCAAAGTACCTGACAGATGCTCTAAAATCAACGGAAATATTTATGAAATTGATTTAGCGGAAATCAAATTCTTCCGTATATTTGCATACCAATATTAACCATCGCTCACCTATGACTGCAAAAACAAGCGGCTTCCTTTTCGGAATTCTTTTTTTCTTCCTTCTCGCGTTCCTGCCGACGTTTGGAGCTTTCCGCGTAGCCGCAGAGCACGCCTTAGCCGGGAGCGCGCTTCAGCTTGACGCCGAGACGCTTGCACGCTCGATGCAGATTGTTCTCGCGCTTTTGTCCTTAATGGTGATGTGGTGGATTACCGACGCTGTGCCCTTGCCCGCTACGGCGCTCCTGCCTGCGGTTGTCTTGCCGCTGTTCCATGTGGTGGGTGTGCAAGGGAAATCAGTCTTTGAATTTACAGCCAGGAACGTCCTGCCGAATTACGCCAGTCCGGTTATTTTTCTCTTCTTCGGCGGTTTTCTCATCGCCGGGGCGATGCAGAAATGGAAACTCGACCGACGGTTCACGCTCTGGTTCCTTACCCGCGGCAATATCGCCAACGACACACGCTCGATGCTCTTCGGGTTGATGACAGTTACCGCTCTACTTTCGATGTGGATTTCGAATACGGCGACTGCGGCGATGATGCTTCCGCTTGGGCTGGGCGTGTTGTCGTTCCTCGGCGCAAAGCCCGGCGAATCGCGCTTCGGCACCGCGCTGATGCTCGGCATCGCCTGGTCGGCGTCTATCGGCGGCATCGGCACGATTATCGGCACCCCGCCGAACGGCATTGCGCTCGGTATCATGGATTCTACCTTATCCGGCGACCCGAATTACCGGCACATCACATTTTTAGATTGGATGAAATTCGGCGTTCCCCTTGTTGTCGGCTTCCTGCCTATAGCCTGGTATGTGCTTATCAAATTATATCCGCCCGAAATGGGCTCACTCCCCGGCGGCAAGCAACGGTTGCTTGATGAGCGGTCTCAACTTGGAGATTTCAGCGCGGGAGAAAAAGCCACCTTCTTGATATTCCTGCTTGCCGTAATCCTGTGGGTCTCGAACCCATTCTGGGAATCACTCTTTCCGGAATCTCTTGCATCACAACTGAGCTGGGTGGACGAATACTCCATCGGACTGCTCATCGGCGTGTCGCTCTTTTTTATTCCGCTCGACCTGCGACGCGGAATTTTTCTGCTTGATTGGAAGGATACGAAATTTGTCGATTGGGGAACGCTTCTGCTGTTCG
>DATCJD010000098.1:0-3222 GCA_036507435.1 Bacteroidota bacterium | reverse complement strand
GGTATCGTAGGCTCCGAGTTGACCCCTGAAGTTGCCGTCAAGTACACCTCTGCGTTTGCAGAATACTGTAACCGCGGCACCATTGTACTTGGTCGGGACGGCAGGGTAACCGGAAAACTGCTCGGCAACATTATTTCCTCTACCCTCCTTTCCGCAGGCTGTGATGTGCTGGCACTTGGAATTTGCCCCACACCTACGGTGCAGTTGGCTGTCGAGAGGTCGAAAGCGCCGGGCGGAATTTCCATCACCGCGAGCCATAACCCTATCGAATGGAACGGAATGAAATTTATTTCTCATTCCGGACTTTTTCTCAACACCGAGGAAAACAAGAAATTGTGGGCGATTGCTGAAAACCCCGTGCGTTCATATGCCGAGTGGGATAAACAGGGGAAACACACCGCCGACTCCAGTTTTATAGACCTGCACATACGGGAAGTTCTTTCCCTTCCCTACCTTGATGTAACAAGCATTAAGCGTAAGAAGTTCAAAGTCGTTGTAGATTGCGTGAACGGCGCGGGAGGTATCATCGTCCCAGCATTACTGCGGGAGTTGGGTTGTGAGGTCATTGAAATGAACTGCGACGCGTCCGGACTGTTTGCGCACACGCCAGAGCCGATTCCGGAAAACTTACGCGATCTGTGTGCCCGCGTTCAGCACGAAAAGGCGAATCTCGGCATTGCTATCGACCCGGACGCAGACAGGTTAGTCCTTATCAACGAAAAAGGCGAGCCGTTAGGCGAGGAATATACAATCGCCGCTGTGGTGAAATTCGTCTTAGAAAAAGAAACTTCGCAAAGCTTGAAGTCTAAAACCCAAAGCCCAAAACCCCACAACGTTGTTGTGAACCAATCAACTACACGAGCAATCGATGATATTGCGAAACAATACGGAGCAGAACTTACGCGAACGCCCGTCGGTGAAATTAACGTCACCACTAAAATGAAGGAGCTCAACGCCATCATCGGCGGCGAAGGAAGCGGCGGGGTCATACTACCAAAACTGCATTTGGGCAGGGATTCACTCGTCGGAACGGCATTAATATTACAATATCTTGCTGATTTTGGCGGAAGCATTTCCGAACTGAAGAAAACCCTGCCTCAGTACGAAATCACCAAGGGTCGCGTTACACTCGGCACACTCGACGCAAACGAGCGTATGCGACAAGCTGTTTCGCGTCATGCGCAGAACGGACGTGTTTCTGAAATCGATGGCGTAAAGATCGATTTCTCCGACTCCTGGGTGCATTTAAGAAAATCGAATACGGAGCCGGTTATTCGCATCATCGCAGAGGCTCCAACAAAACGCGAAGCCGATGCTCTTGTAAAAACATTTCAAGACGAGATCATGAGGAATCATTAGCATGACGCCTCAATTAATACTATGTTTGTACCTCGTGTGCGCCCTGTCTGCTTTTGCTCAAGAAGGAACACACCGTCGCGTTATTCCAACCACACAGAACCAGACTGAAGCAATCTCTTTATTCGGAATGCCTCTCTACCGAATAGACCTTCCCGAAGTGACGAGGGCACAACTCGACTCGCAGTATGCAACGGCACAAGCCCAATACAACGAGAATCCGGCGGATGCAGACCGTATCATTTGGCTTGGGCGGCGCGCGGCATATCTCTGGCGATACCGCGAGGCAATTGATATGTTCTCAAGCGGAATCAATGCATTTCCCGCAGACGCTCGCATGTACCGGCATCGGGGGCACAGATATATTACGGTGCGTGAATTTGATAACGCAATTTCCGACCTTGAGAAAGCCGCATCGCTTATTTACAATCGTCCGGATGAGGTCGAACCCGACGGTCAGCCGAACGCATACTATATTCCCACCGGGACGCTTAATTCCAACATTTGGTATCACCTTGGACTTGCATACTATCTCAAAGGCGATTTCCAGAATGCCCTGCGCGGGTTTACTGAATGCAGGAAATTTTCAAACAATCCCGATATGCTTGTTGCAACCAGCGATTGGCTGTACATGATTCTGCGGCGACTTGGAAAAACTGTCGAGGCGACGACAGTGCTTGCATCTATCAGCAAAGACATGAATATTCTTGAGAACATCGCTTACCATCGCAGGTTACTGATGTATAAAGGCGAGCTTCCGGTGGATTCTTTATTGAATTTACAGAATGCAAGCGACCTCGATCTCGCTACCTACGGATACGGAGTCGGCAACTGGTATTTGTATAATGGCAAAAGTGAGCAAGCGAAAGAAATGTTCGAGCGAGTTCTTGCCGGCAAGTATTGGGCGGCATTTGGCTATATCGCCGCAGAGGCAGACCTGAAACGGATGCAAACAAAATGACCCTCTCGAAAGTCACAGGAACCATTGTCTCAACCCAAAAACATGAGAGCCTGAAGGAGTACAAAGTTCTCATCGTTCAGCCGATCAACCTTGACGGGAAACCGATCGGTCGAGACATGTTGGCAATCGACCATGTCGACGCTGGAGTAGGCGATACTGTATTAGTGGTGCAGGAAGGCGCCGCCGCACAGCAACTCTTAAAGCGCAAGGATGTGCCCGTTCACACCATTATTATTGCTGTGGTGGATGGATTATCGGTAGAAATCAAACAATAATCGAAACAGCACTCTGCCCGACTGAATGACCGACCGCATCTCCCCACCTACGTTTAACGTTCGCGACCTCCTCCGGCTTTCTTCCGTTCCGCGTATAGGGCCATTGAAAATTCGCGCTCTCGTGAGCCACTTCGGTGACCCGGCCGACGTGTTGAATGCAACTCCACGCGAACTTATCAAAGTCCCCGGTATAGACAAAAAACTGGCGTCGAACATCGTCCACCATAACAACGGCGAAGTCTTTGCCGACGAACAGCTCAAACGCCTGAACAAAATCGGCGGTCGAATCATTACCCTTTGGGACGCCGAATACCCCGCCCTACTGAAAAAAATATACGACCCCCCGGCATTTTTATTCGTACTTGGCGCGTTTGAGACAACGGATTCACAGTCTATTGCCATCGTCGGCACGCGGCACCCGACCTCGTACGGACAGCGCATAGCAGAACTATTCAGCAAGGAGTTCGCAAAGCTCGGCATTCCGACGGTGAGCGGCTTGGCACGCGGCGTGGATACGATTGTGCATTTGACTACACTTAAATCGGGTGGAAGGACCATCGCAGTCATTGGATCCGGCTTAGATGTTCCTTACCCGCCGGAAAATAAAAAATTGCTGGAGAAAATTGCCGT
>DATCJD010000097.1:0-5706 GCA_036507435.1 Bacteroidota bacterium | reverse complement strand
CCCTATTTTTATCTCCCGCGCCCAGGGTTCCAGAATCTGGGATGTTGATAGAAACGAATACATAGACTACGTCGGTTCGTGGGGACCAATGGTGCTCGGCCACGCTCACCCGGAAGTACTCGGAGCTGTCCAAAAAGTAATGATGGACGGGACGAGTTTCGGCGCGGCTACCGAACGTGAAATTGAAATGGCTGAATTGATTTGCAATTTAGTGCCGTCGGTCGAGATGATCCGCATGGTAAACTCAGGCACAGAAGCCACGATGAGTGCCGTCCGGTTGGCAAGAGCATTCACCGGTCGCGAGAAAATTATTAAATTTGAGGGCTGTTATCATGGCCATGCGGACTCATTTCTCATTAAAGCGGGCTCCGGCGCCACGACGCTCGGCATACCCGATAGCCCGGGTGTTCCTTCTTCTGTCGCAAGCGGAACGCTCAACGCACAATTTAACAATTTAGAATCGGTCCGAACTCTCATAGAGCAACACCGCGATCAGGTTGCCACGCTCATTGTCGAGCCGGTCGTTGGGAACATGGGCTGTGTGCCGCCTGAGCCGGGGTTCTTACAGGGGTTGCGCGAGCTATGTAGCAAGCACGGTATTGTGTTCATTATGGATGAAGTGATGACGGGTTTTCGGATAACACTCGGAGGCGCTCAACAGTTGTACGGCGTCCAACCGGATTTGACAACACTGGGAAAAATTATAGGCGGCGGACTTCCTGTCGGGGCGTACGGCGGGAAAAAAGAAATCATGCGGCTTGTTGCTCCACTGGGTGCGGTGTACCAGGCAGGAACTCTTTCTGGGAATCCGCTTGCGATGGCCGCGGGAATAGCTACGCTCGGCATACTCCGCCGTGAGCCCTCGTTGTACACTCGGTTGGAGAAATCGGGAGCAAAGCTCGAAAAGGGATTGCAAAAGATTATAGATAGTAACGTCTATCCACTCACGCAAAACCGGGTCGGCTCGATGTTCACCCTCTTTTTTTCAGCCAAGAAGGTGGTAGATTATCAGACTGCTCTTCTATCCGACACGCAACGGTTTGCCCGCTATTTCAACGAAATGCTTGCTCGTGGAGTGTATCTTGCTCCTTCCCAGTATGAAGCGGCATTCATCTCCACAGCTCATTCTGACGAGGAGATTGAGAAGACCCTTCATGCGGCGCAGGAATCCCTTGTCACTGCATTTTCAGCCTGACCTTCCTGGTAATCTTTATTTCTATTTGTGATAAGAATTTCTGTTGAATTCCTGTTTTTGCGAAAAACTACGGCTCTTCTCTTGCATACACCACCCTTATCCCTTTTTTTTAGAGTGTCTTTTCACAATCCATTGGCACACTGATTGAGGTGATGGGCATAGGATAATATTCAAAAGGGAAATCATGGAAAGAATGTACCCCGACATCAACATCAATTTGTTGAAACGATTCGATAAACCGGCGCCCCGGTATACAAGCTATCCCACTGCGCCTGTATTTTCATCTACATATACCGACAAGCAATTCGAAATAGATTTGATCCGAAATAATGATGAAAACCGAAACCCGCTTTCGCTGTATGTCCATCTCCCCTTCTGCGACACGCTGTGCTATTTTTGCGGATGTACCACTGTCATCACGTCGCGACGTGAACGTCTATCAGACTACCTTGCCGTCTTAAAACGAGAAATAGCCAGGACATCGTACTATATCAATCGAAACAGGCGTGTAACACAAATCCACTGGGGAGGAGGAACGCCGTCATATCTCACGCCAGAGGAAATTAGAGACCTCTCCAACTTTATCGCCGAGCGTTTCGTTGTTTCCCCGGATGTTGAGCACAGTGTCGAGATAGACCCCAGAGGGTTGACGTACGAGCACTTGAGCGCGTTTCGAGAAAGCGGCTTCAACCGAATCAGTATCGGTGTACAGGACTTCGACCAGCGGGTTCAGTCTGCGGTTAATCGCGAACAGCCAAAAGAAGTTACTCTTCAGGCGATGCAGTGGGCGAAAGACCTCGGTTTTCTCGGCGTCAATGTAGACCTCATTTACGGATTACCGCTGCAAACTCTTGAGTCGTTTCAACATACACTGGACGAGGTAGCATCGCTTTCACCCGAACGCATTGCCGTCTTTAATTTTGCGTACGTACCCAGAATCAAACCGCACCAAAAGCTTATCCACAGCGAAGATTTGCCTTCCCCGGAAGTCAAGTTACAGATGCTGAAAGCGACAATCGAAACTCTCACGCACGGGGGATATGAATACATCGGGATGGACCACTTCGCAAAGCCGAATGACGACCTTTCCACCGCACAAAGGCAAAAAACATTGCACAGGAATTTTCAGGGATACTCGACTCTTGCCGGCTCGGATCTATTCGGATTTGGCATGTCCGCTGTGTCGCACTTCGGCACTGTGTATGCGCAGAATATGAAAACCCTCCCAGCCTATTATGAGCGAGTGAGAAATGATAGGTTTGCAACGCAGGTGGGATATCGCATGAACCGCGATGACATTATCAGGAAACACATCATCATGCAAATCATGTGTAACCTTGAGGTAGATACTGACGCAATCGAACATCGCTTCGACTTGCGTTTTGACGAGTATTTCGAGGAAGGGTTAAAACAACTCCACGAGTTTGAGCAGTTGGGATTGGCGCTTCGAACTCCAGGAAAAATTTCCGTCGTTGGCACGGGCAGGTTTCTCCTCCGGAACATCGCTATGTGTTTTGACGCGTATCTTCTAAAACTGCAAGAAACTCAACCGGTTTTCTCAAGAGCATTGTAGCTGTTATCCAGTACAACAAGGGGAAGCAGTAACGAAACGTCGAAGAATGAGCCGCCCAAGAATGCCCCAGAGCGCTACAAACTCACATCGAAGCCCGCGGTGACAGTTCGGGGGATTCCAGCGCGAATACCAGACGGGCGGCGCGTCACGATATAACGTTCGTCAAATATGTTCTTGATGGCAACCACAAGCGTGCTGTTCAGCGAAGCGACCGGGTATTTGGCTGAGAGGTCAAACACCGCATAGCTCGGGATCACGCCGGTTAAACCATGTGCGGGCGGCAGTTCGGTATTAAGTTCATCTGCGAATTGTTGTTCGACATAAGATCCGCTGAACTGCAGGTAGATGCCGGAGGGAAGTTCTACTGTCAATGCGCCGGAAAACAAAAATTTCGGGGCATACGGAAGAGAGTTCCCTTTAATGTTGACCGAACTGTTTCCGCTCGTCACAAATCGGTCAGCCGTGTATGTTGCCTCAACATATGTCGCAGTTGTTGAAAGAGCAATACCCAATGGTAATGCAAATAAGCGCTGTAGATCAAGGCTCATCCCTGCTTCTATTCCAATATGTTGGGTCCGTCCACCATTCACCAGTCCTGTTCCCGTGCCTCCCGATGATTGAGAAACAGGTATGATTTGGTTCGAAAAATCGAGAAGGAAGGCCGTTCCCTCGACGGATACACCGTTCAGCGCGGCGTAACGCGCACCCGCCTCGTAATTCCAACTTAGCTCGGCGTCAAGATTGAGAGCAAGTCCCTCTCCCGTAATAGCGTCTTTCACACGTGGTGGAGAAAATCCGCGGTGGAGTCCTGTAAAAAGAGTACTTCCGTCGCCGAAACGATAACTCACGCCGATGCCCGGTATAACTTGAGTAATGGTGTTCTGTGCAATCACGGCAGTATCTCGTATCTGACTGACGCCATTGATACGGAACAGCCCGCGCTTGATATGCCGGTCGTACAAAAACGACTCAAACCGAATACCCGGCGTCACCTGTAGGTAATCCGAAGCAAAGAATCGGTTTTGAACAAACGCGCTGCGCGCGTAGCCTGTGCGAATCTCATCATCGCGCAGGTCGCCGGAACTGGAGTTAAATTTCGTGCCTATCACAAATTGCTCGAACGCGCGCTCGTAGAGGAATCGCGCGCCGAAATCGACCTCATTTTTATGTCCTCCAAGAAAGTAGGTTCCTGTAACGCGCGGCTCCACGCCGGCTACCTCAAATTGTCTGTTGCGATTGCCTGTGGTGTTGCGCATATACACCGCTCCGCCGGCTACTGTCGTGTCTCCCCAAACAGTTGTATACTGGCGTCCCGCGATGCGTGTTTGGTCGTAGTCCTGTCTCTGCCAGTTTCGAGACGTAGTGTACCCGAAAATGGTAGTACGCATGTGCCAATTTTCTGCAACCATGTAATCGTGCGTTGCGCTTGCGGAGTAGCGCCGCAGGGGCAATCGGTCATGCTGGGCAAGATGTACATAATACTCTCCCCGGTCATATATTGCTTGTGTAAGTCCGATATATGTAGAATTAGAAAGCTCGTCGTACGCGCTCACTTTAATACCAAGGATCGAATGCTCTGTGAGCATGAACTTAAATTTTGCGCTTAGGTCGTTGACTCTGAATGCTGTTATTCCCAGTTTATCAGCCTGACGATGAAGATAGTTCACTTGAAGTCCAACATTGCCGCTGGTCGTTCCATATTTCAATAAGCTTGTGAAAAGTCCGTTTTCTCCCCCGCGCAATCGAACAGACCCCGTTGGCAGGATGGGCGGGTCTGAGGTAATGTAATTCACGACTCCGCCGATCGTCTGCGGTCCAAACAGGATTGAACCACTGCCTTTCAGAATTTCTAATCCGATCATTCTATCGATAGAGGGTGTGTAATACATTTCAGGCTCGCCGTACGGCGCCAGGGAGATTGGTACACCGTCTTCCAGCATGAGTACCGTTCTACTGCGGTCTGGCTCTAATCCACGAATTCCGATATTAAGTCGCAAGCCTGCGCCTTCCTCATCTACAGGATGTACACCGGGAACACGGCGGAAGAGTTCATTTCCGGATAGCGGTTCAACTCTCTTAAATTGTTGTTCTGTGATAATATTTGCTGAGCCGGGAACTCTGTCCAATAGTCCTGGTTTTCGCCCGATGATATCTATCTGCGGCATTTCATACACAGGCCACACAGTATCCCGCGGGGTAGTGTTCCCCTGTTGCGCAAGTGAAAATGACGTGAAGGAAAACACTGCTAATACGAGAGAAATCAAAAATGAACCGCGAAACATGAGTAGCCCTCCATTAATAATAATTGTAATAGCCTTGAGGAAGGGAAAATACCCCTCTCTAGCGTAACTAAGCCAAAAGGCTATCAAATATTATGTTTTATTATAATCAGACTATTTTAGTCCGAATTAAATGCAAACTAATTTAATATCTGAATGAGCCGTTGTCAAGATAAATTATCTTAAAGCAGTGTAAAAAGCGAAGAGTTGGGAGTGATAACTATTACTGTTATATATGTGGGAGGTTCTAAGACTTCTAAAAAGGGACGTGACCTGATCAGTTATGCTCCATTAAACGTTCAGGAGTGTATGAATACGCACCTGCACAACACATTGATAAAGATGTCTGGACGATCCGTTTACCCACTATTCCTTATTTTTTTCGACGTTTCTCATTCTGACCTGCTGAATCAAAGGCGTAGGTTCCGGCGTCAAAGTAAAAAACACTGAGACATTCATCTTCTCGCCCTCAAGAATAAATGTACCGCGTAACTGATTCTCAGCGACGATCTCCTGCATACCAATGATTTTCCCCGCTTTCTCAAACGGTATTGCAGTCCAGCGACGGAGGTCCTTAATCGGACTGTCGAGGAAAAAATTTTCAGCAAAGAGGCCTGAACGTTCAGCGTCTTCCCAACTCGGTAAGAAGCTCGCCAATT
>DATCJD010000096.1:0-2968 GCA_036507435.1 Bacteroidota bacterium | reverse complement strand
ACTTGGGTTCACCACCGGGTACTCCTCGCCGCGGACGTTCCAGTCCTCGAAGCACCCGTCGTACACAGCGGCGTCGTAGCCGAGCATTTTTGCTACGGCGTACACGAGCGTCGCTTGCTGTCCCACGTGGCAATAGGTCACGACCTTTGTCCCCGGCGTAATGCCCGCGTCCTCAAATATTTTTTTCAATGTCGCAATATCCTTCAGGCGGGCGGTACTATCGAGCATGGCAGTATAAGGAATGCTCTTCGCCCCCTTAATATGCCCCTGCCGCAGAATACCGCCGCCGTTGCCGTCGTAAAAGTTCTTCGTCCTCGCATCAACAATTGCGACGTTGGGCGCTGTGAGATTGTTTTTCACCCAATCGGCGTCGGAGATGACCGATGGATTCGTCTTCAGCGTAAGCAATGTTTTCCTCACGACCGGCGTTTCAGTTGAAACGGTGCGGTTTTCACTCTTCCACGCGTCAAATCCACCGTCTAACACGGAAATAGCGTCGCCAAAGCCGAAATATGAGAACGCCAACAACATGCGTGTGGTCGTTGTGATATTCTGTCCAGTAAAATAGAGCACGATTTTCGAACGGTCGGTTATGCCGAAGTTCTCCAGCACGGTATCCACTTTCTCCGCGGCTGGCATTTCCGTGGAAAGATCGGGCGTGGATTCGGCGAGCCAATTATACCACAGGAACCGCGCTCCCGGAATATGTCCTGCATCATATTCCCTGCGCCCGAACGAGACGTGCAACACGACAATGTCGGGGTCTTTCATATTGTCCGCCAACCATTGTGTGGAGACAAAGAAAGGGACGGTTCTTCCCTGGGCAAAGATACTTGGGCTTACGACAAGCGAGAATAAAAAGACAAGGAGTGCTTTCATGGCAATACCTTTCTCTATGTACGCTTTAGGTTAGTCTTTTTTGGAGGGAATGTCAACGTGCATCAAACACAAATCCCCCGTTTACTTACGCAAACGGGGGACTTTCAGTTTCATGGAGAAAGTGGTTACACCTTCTTCACGTCGCGGGCTTGGTAGCCTTTCGGTCCCTGCTCAACCTCGAACTCGACCATGTCGCCTTCGTTCAGGTTGCGGAAGCCGTCACCCGAGATCGCCTTGTAGTGGACGAAAACATCTTCGCCGCCGGGGCGCTGGATGAAACCGTAGCCTTTGGACGTGTTGAACCACTTCACGGTACCTTTTTCCATGATGGAACTCCTTGAAGATTGTTGATGATGCGTACAGCCTGCAGGGCCTTCCTGCGTACATTCGAAGATTGCTCTCCGAACCCTTGTCCGAATGGATCCCTGACGGGACTTGCAAGCTTACGAACAATCCGACGCGAAGCTCCATCAAATGGCGTAGCCATCACTTCGTGACAAGCCTCCGTTGGTACGGAGACGGGTACAGGCACTAACGGTGTACTGTTACTTGCGGCTGAAAAATACTGAATTATCGAATATCGCACAAGCATTTTTTTCGACGCAAAAATAAATGTGACCTGCATCTTGAGTCGGCAGTAAGCAAGAATTATATTGAAAACATGATGAAATCCCGAACTCCCAAACACTACATCCTCTTCAACAAACCGTACGGCGTGCTTTCGCAGTTTACACGCGAAGCCGGGAAACAATCGTTGCGGGATTTCGGACCGTTCCCGAGCGATGTCTATCCCGTAGGAAGGTTGGACGCCGACAGCGAAGGAGTGCTCCTGCTCACGAATGACAACGCGCTGAGGCACCGGATCACCGAACCGCGGTACGAACACCCGCGCACATATCTGGTGCAAGTCGAACGCATTCCGACCGACAAGGCTCTCGCGCTCCTCAGTAAAAGCGTCGTGATCGAAGGAAAGAAAACCAAACCGGCAGAAGTGCGGCTTTTGGAGCGCGAGCCTGAGCTCCCTCCTCGTTCTGTTCCGATACGGTTCCGAAAAAGTATCCCAACCGTATGGCTTGAGTTGACGATACGGGAAGGCAGGAATCGTCAGGTGCGGAAGATGACTGCCGCAGTCGGGCACCCAACGCTCAGGCTTGTGAGAATTAAGATTGGAACTCTTGTAATAGGGAGCCTACAGCCGGGAGAAAGCAGGATATTGAGCAATGAAGAAGTGGAGGGGTTGCCTAAAGAAAGAAGACGGTTGGGCTACAAAAAAGCAACCCCCGACGCGCACCGTTGACGCCGGGGGTTAGGGAGGTTTTACAGAATCCGCATGATCGGAATGTAGTACGCGGACCCAAAAGTTATAACGCAAAGGTTTGGAAAAACGTTCCGGGCAGTAAAAAACAATCAAAAACAGCACGATTTCATTGGCGAATGAAAGAATTTTTCCGTTACTTTCCACACCAACCAAAAGCGACATCCGTTTTCTTTCAAGGACTTTCTTATGCCAAACACGCTGACGATTACCGATAATCGTACCGGAAAACAGTACGAAGTCCCCATCGACAACGACACCATCAAAGCCATCGACCTGCGTAAAATAAAAGAGAAGGATGACGATTTCGGCATGATGGCGTACGACCCCGCATTTATGAACACCGCGTCGGTGAAGAGCAAGATTACGTTCATCGACGGCGATAAAGGCATCCTGCGCTACCGCGGGTACCCTATCGAACAACTTGCCGAACATTCGACGTCGTTCCTGCAAGTCGCTTACCTCCTGCTGTACGGAGATTTGCCGAACCAGAAACAGCGCGAAGAATGGCGGGCGAACGTCAAAAACCATACGTTCATACACGAGAATGTGAAAAAGCTGATGGAAGGCTTCCGCTACGATGCGCACCCGATGGGGATGTTCATCAGAACCATGGCGGCGCTTTCGACCTTCTATCCTGAGGCGAAAAATATTTTCGACGAGGAAACGCGGCAGAAGCAAATCTACCGGCTCATTGGAAAAGTCCCGACCATCGCCGCCTTTGCTTACCGGCACTCTAAGGGTATGCCGTATGTCTATCCGGATAACGACCTC
>DATCJD010000095.1:0-4695 GCA_036507435.1 Bacteroidota bacterium | reverse complement strand
GGGGCATTTGCGGCTCTCTCCTCTTCCGCCAAGACATTCATCAAAGGGATGGAACGCGCCGATTCGCTTGCTTTCGATTTGCATAAATGGATGTACATGCCGTATGAAGTCGGTTGTACACTGATTCGCCGTGCTGACGAGTACCAGAAAGCGTTCGCCGTTCGAGCAACGTATCTCCGGCCCCAAGTACGAGGGTATGCCGCAGGAGACACCCTATGGCATGAACGCGGTCTTCAGCTCTCACGTGGATTTCGCGCGTTGAAAGTTTGGATGAGCATCAAAGAACACGGCGTCGCAAAGTATCGGAGACTTATTCAGCAGAATATCGACCAAACGCAATATCTCGCCGCGCTCGTAAAGGACTCAGCCAACCTGGAAATACTCGCACCGCACCCGCTCAATATTGTGTGCTTCCGCTTTATTGCAGAGAGGCAAACAGTGGAACAACTCAATAGGATCAACGAAGAAATACTGATGAGAATTCAAGAGCGCGGGATTGCCATTCCCTCATCGACACTGATACACGGTAAGTACGCGTTTCGTGTCGCCATAACAAATCACAGAAGCAGGAATGATGATTTCAAAGCGCTTGTGGATTCCGTAGTGAGCATCGGGGCAGAAGTGTTAGCGGGGAAATAATACGTCGGGTTGGGACAAGAATTCAATACTTTTTTTAGATTTTGTTATTCCTCCCTCCAGTCAACAACACGGAATTGCCGTCCGTCGCTCTCCATCACAATCGCTCCTTCTTTGTCCGTCCTGTGAACTTCCACCCCCTGCTTCCTCAAGATGCTCAGCACTTCGGGAGCAGGGTGCCCGAATTTGTTATTTTTCCCGGATGAAATGACGGCTATGCCGGGTTGCACGTAATCGACAAAATTCTCGCCCGTGCTTGTCCTACTGCCATGATGCCCTACCTTTAAGACGTCACTCCGTACAAACGAGTTGTACCGGTAGAGAAGTTTTTCTTCTACGCTCTTTTCCGCATCCCCGGCAAACAGTAACGAACTTGAGCCGTATTGAAGCTTCATCACTAACGACGCATTGTTTAGACTTTCCGTGCTGTCCGTTTGGAAGTACGGGTGCAGAACGTACAGCCGAACTGCATCGCCAAGGTCAATCGTCTCGCCCGCATCATATGTCAGAACGGGTATGGAATACTCCGCCGCTTTGCTGTGAATCTCCCGATATGTAGCGCTTTCCCCCGGTACCGTCGGCTCGATAATCTTGTTCACGGCGACATGGTCAAGCAGATAGGGAACTCCGCCGATATGGTCGCTGTGCGGGTGCGACATGATGACTGCATCCAGCCTGTTGATGCCCTTGAATCTCAAGAATGGCGCGACGGTGCGCTCTCCAGAATCAAACGTATCCGTCCTGCCTCCCGCATCGAGCAATACCTTTTCGCCGGAGGGTAATTCCAACAGTATCGCATCTCCCTGCCACACGTCGATACATGTAACTTTCAGTTTCGCATCGTCAGTGCGAAACACTCTCGCATACACAACAACATTGACGAGAACGAGTGTAAGGATAAGGAGTCTCTTTACTGCTTTGCGGTTTTGCAGGTTCACGAGTCCCAATACACCCGCATAATAGAACAACGAAAACGACGCTTCGAACTGCGCGGTATGCACTGAAGCGTATGGGACCTCAGCCGTGTATTTCACCGCTTCGAGAAGCCAAGAAACAAGCACATCATTCAAAACCGCGTAATTCTCGGCAAGCCATGTCGAAACTGCCGATAGTCCTAACGTCGAAAATCCTAACATGACGTTAAGCCCGACAGCGGGCACCACAAACACATTGGCGACCAACGACACGATGGATACCCGGTCAAAATAATATGCGGTGAACGGCAATGTGCCGATTTGAGCCGCGAGAGAAACGGCAAAGAGGCGTAACACCGGTTTGATGAATCTCATGCCCCCCGTGTGTTCAGTAAGCAGATCTATGAGCCTCGAAAACATCGGATAGAAATAGACAATCGAAAGTACCGCAGCAAATGACAATTGAAACCCGACATTGAAGAGATTGTTGCTATCCCACAGTAAGAGAATCAGCGCCGCCACACTGAGGGATTGATAGACGTCAATCTTCCGTTCGATCATAGGTCCTATTAACAACACGACAGCCATAATCGTCGCGCGCACCACCGAAGGCGGCGCGCCGACAAGAAACATATAAAACACAAGTCCCGCGATAGTCGCCGTAAAGCTCAGCTTTCTTGGTAACCTGAGCAACCCGAAGAACCCGTAAAACATAAGCGCAACAACCCCGACGTGCAATCCGGAAACGGCGAGCACATGGATCGTGCCGGTATCGACGAACGATTGCTTCACATCGGCGGGAATTTTACTCCGGTCTGCGAGCAACAGCCCGCGCAAAAAGCTTGCACTGCGTTCGCTGTGCATCCTGTCGATAACCTGTAACAGCTGAGAGCGGAGGTTTTTTGTAAATGTCCGCCATTGCCGCGTGGTCGATTGGGATACATACAATGCCGCTGTGTCCTTGACAACGATGATTCCGTGTATGCGGTTCAGTTCAAGGTACCTGCCGTAGTCGAATTCGCCCGGATTGCGTTGTCTCGGATAATCATCCACGATTCCCTTTCCATAGACCACCGAACCGACCTCTACTTGTCCTGCTACATGCTCAAGTAGGTTGGATTTGCCATACAGAATAACCCGGCGGTTCATGTGTTGTAGAATGCCCGCGCGCGCGACCTTCGTCACCTCGAGTACAAACTGTGTTCTGTTTGTGCGCGCAGACGGCTCTTCCGCAACGACGCCCTCGAACACTATCATTTCATTCTCTGAAAGCGGAATCAACTTCCTTGAGCCAAAATCCTCTTGCTGATACGATTGCAGGCAGGCTCCCAACGAAACAACGACCGCACAAAGAAAACCGTCTTCCACCATCTTGTGAGAGAAGAATTTCGCGGCAATGACAGCAGAGATAAACAATGCGGCTGTAAATATCAAGACGAAAACGGGGTCGAATGCCCTATACCCGGCGAGCAGGATGCCGAAACTCAGCAACAGAACGAGCTTCAGCGCGGGACGACGGCGGAATAATGCGGTTTCCATAGCTATTCAAACATACCGAGAATACTTGGAGTGATGTGTGTCAAATTCTTGATGCGTGCGGCAAACTCCTTGCGTCCTTTACCTAACACGATACACGGCACAGGGTTTCGTGTGTGCGTTTTCACCGAGAGGTCTTCGATATTTCCGTGGTCGCTAATCATCACTATAATAGTGTTCTTCAAATCGGTATGCTCGATGAGTCCGCCTAAAAATGTATCGAATCGCTCTAACACGTCAATGGATTTCGCCATATCCCGGCTATGCCCCGCATGGTCGGTCAGCCAGTATTCAAAGAGCGTAAAATCATTCTGATGCGCAATCTCCGCAAGATGACGCCCCGCTTCATGCAACGTGACCGGCATAATATCCGGATGGCCCAACTCGGACCAGCGTTCTCGATAGAAGTCGGCGGAGACTGCTTGATTTTTTTTCAATGCCTCGGCGGTAAGAAGTGGAACATTCGACATGATGCACGAAAGAGTCGTCACCGTCAGCCGCCGCGTGCCGGATTCCGTGTAGTCAAAGAACCGTTTCGGAAACGCGTTCGCGAACGAAACGGTTCTGTTTTTCGTTTTTAATTGGCGAAAAATATTTTTCTCGTAAATCACCGGACGCAGATCCGTTGTCGGGTAAGGTCCGAAATGCCGTTTAAGAAGTCTCGCCGCGTTGACGCCAGTGAAGATCGCCGTTTGACCGGTGCCGCTTTGCGGCAACCCCGCTACGCCGAGCGTTGCATTCACCGGAACAAACTCCGCCCTGTCATTGGAAATGCGTTTGTGTGCCGCGCTGAAGAGTTTCTTGCCGAGGAGAGATTGCAGTACCGGAAGCTGAGCTTGGAAAAAAGGATTGCGAGCTGGGTCGGGTTTGCCTATACCGACGCCGTCGAGAAAGAGAAGTATGACCTTCAAGGCGTTGTTGGACTCTGGTTGTTTTTGCTTTCGAGGAGTATCGTGACAGGACCGTTGTTCACGAGTTCGACGTCCATCATCGCGCGGAATACCCCTGTCGCGACACGCTGCTCACCCAACACTGTCCGCAAATACGCGGTGAATTCTTCGTACAAGCGTTCGGCATCCTGCGGGGGAGCGGCTTCGATGTAACTGGGCCTATTGCCTTTCCGCGTATCGCCGTATAAGGTGAATTGCGAAACGACCATCACCGACCCCTGCACGTCACGTACAGAAAGATTCATCTTACCGTCTGGGTCGTCGAAAATTCTGAGATTCGCGCAACGCTCGGCAAGGTACTGGGCATCCGGGGAAGAATCTCCCTGCTTCACGCCGAGCAAAATTAGCATACCGGATTCGATAGAGCTGTGACGAGAGCCGTTGATATTCACCGAACAGCGAGTTACCCGTTGCACCAGCGCGCGCATAGGCGTATCCTTTAATTCACCGGAACGAGGTTTCGCACTCTCATATGGCATGAGCCGATCACGACCCGCTCCATTCCCTGCAGGTCGCGTGCGGCGGAAAGGTCGTAGAAACCCTCCTCGTGCATCATCGAGACTACCGTAAACGCCATATCGTCCCCGACCTCGAACAATGCCGTCCCGCCCTCGTGCAGGACATACGGGGCGATTTCAATCAACCGGCGATACAGTTCA
>DATCJD010000094.1:0-5697 GCA_036507435.1 Bacteroidota bacterium | reverse complement strand
AGTTTACTCCAAGCACCCTTTGAAGAACGCGTTGAACGGGTGTACTTCTAATATGAAAACCTTTTCTTTCAGCGTCGGGTCTGCTGAGAACTCTGCCCGCGCTTCGTCGACACTGAGTCCTTCCATGATGACAATCCCTTTATCCGCGTAGCGCGCGCCAATGACAATCTTTTTCTCCGACCGCAGGCGGCGGAGATTCTCGCTGTGTTCTTTGAACCCTTTTTGCTCGTTGGGCGGTTTCGATTGGTCCCACGCCGACCCGACAGAAAAAATCGCAACGGCATACTGTTTCTGCGGAGTCTGGGGAGTATAACCGGAAACGGCGTTGCTCATAGCGGCAACGAGCGTAAGCGCAACAAGGTGCATCATAGAATCCTCCTGATGATTTCGTACAAGACGAATCGTAGCGAACCATTTGGACAAATGACCAACTGTGCTACAATATCCAGTAAACCGTACGATGATGCAAATGCGCTGTTTCCCCTTTATATCCCGCTTAATGAGAGGATAGCTCGATTTTTCCAAAAAAGATTTACGATTTCATTAGGAACTTATTGGATATCTTCGTATGTTGTAATACCAATAACAGTACACCGCGTATTCTCTTTCGAGAGAGCTTTTCCTCGCAGCAATCTGCAGACAAAAGCACGCTTCAAGAACCCCTGCTGAACCGCACAGACACCTTTCGAGGTCAAACCGCCGTCAGTCAGAGTACGCACCGGGGTTAACACTTTGGTGCACATGTGGTTTCAAGAGTCGGACGGTCGGCGTACACCTTACCCCGAAGGATTTCGGGATTTTCATTAATTCATAGAAAGGACGTGTTCCATGGAAAAAGGAACAGTCAAGTGGTTCAACGCAGCCAAAGGTTTTGGCTTCATTTCACGCCCCGGGAACGAAGATGTATTCGTTCACTTCCGGGCTATCGTCGGCGACGGGTATAAAAACCTGAACGAAGGCGATATGGTGCAGTTCGAAGTTGAAAAAGGCCCCAAAGGCTTTCAGGCGACGAATGTGTCCGTCGTCTAATCAACACGGAGCATACGTACCACAAGAACCCCGCGCAAGCGGGGTTTTGTTTTTTAGGGGGGTCCCGCTCAATTCCTCTTTGAGTGAAAAAATGGATTACCGTAATGCTTTCTCCTCTCTTAGAGGGATACTATAAGCGGTCTCAAAAATACCCTATCGTGTCATTCCCGTCCCCAAGGGATCCCTTCGGGAAATGCTTTCACGTTTTTTGTGTCCCGCCGTTTTTAGGCGGGGAATCGGGAATCCATAGTGTGGATGCCTGCTTAAAGCATGCGGGCATGACAACCGTTATTTTTGAGATGGCTTCTATATTTCTCACGCCGCTTTCAATTTCCTCAACAATACAGTCAGCTCGTTACGCGGAACCTGCCGTATGGTGCTCGCGCGGGCATCATCGAAAATATACATGGCGAGAATCTTATACGCGTCGTAGTCGAAGTAATGCGAGCCTTTCACGCTCAGCGCGGGCTTTTCCGAGGAATGCGTAAAGCTATAGAGTAGGCACCAGTGGTCAACAATGAATGTCTCGCTTACCGCCGGAGTGCTTTCTTCTATCAGCACCGCGCCCTCGAAGGGCCATGCCTGTATGCGCCGCGCCTCGAATGCTTGTTCAACTCTTTTGTTATACGACACCGGGGCTTCCTCGCCCATGCAAGCGCCGTCGCACCTGTGCAAGTGATACGCGAAGCAATGCCGACGCGTTTGCTCGAGTCCCAGCAAGGCAAGGCATAGCCTATGCTCTTTGGCGGCTTCGGCGAGAAACTCCGCCGCCTGCGTGCGCGTGCGGAATAATCCGAGAATCTCCCGTTCGCCCTTCGCTCCTTTGCCTTTAGGCTTCCCGGCATTCTTCGTTGCTTCTAACGTACTCACTGCTTCTATCATAACGCGGATGTATCCCTGTGGCGTTATCACTTTGCGCGCCACAGTAAGCCGCCGCGTTTTGCGCAAGGCACGGTTGAACATCGGGCGGAGTTTTTTTATTAATTCGGACTCTAATAATAACGCGCCTAACTCGCCGGCAGTCTCCCGCGCCTCCACACGCCGCACCTGCCTGCACATGCCGCGTTCTTCCGGCGCGTTGAAGTGCGCCCGCACCCGCGAGCGGATCGTTTTACTTTTGCCCACGTACAACAGTTGACCGGTCGAGGCGTACATCAGGTACACGCCGGGCGTATCGGGCAAATGCCCGGTCAACAGCTTATACGGTACGGGTTTGTGGGGATTCACAGGTGTTAGGTTGTAGGTCTTAGGTAATCGGTTCTATGTTAACAAAACTGTAACAACATCCCAGATGTTGAGGACAGACTTTCGGTCTCTGACCCCGACCTCTGACTTCTGCCGTCTGCATTCTCTACTGTACTAGTACTTCTGTTCCAACAGTTCCGATTTCACCTTTGTGTAACCCGCGGGGATTTCAAACTCGCTCGCCGGGATAGTACGCTTCTCGAGTTTCGTCACCAGCTGTTTCATTCCCTGCGTCTCGTTCTGGATCGGGAAGCCCTCGACCTTTCGCATTGCCTCCACCATGCCCTGAGCCGCTCGGTTCATGGTGATCCGCCGGGAAAATTCCTCAAAATCGCGGCGCATTCCTTCAAGTTCTTTCAGCTCTTTCGTTGCCCAGATGGTCGCCACTTCATTCTCGCCCCGCTTTACGACAAACTTTGTGCAGTTGAAACCGCTTATTTTTTGACTCTCGTCGGTCCTTGTTACATGCATCTCGCCCTGCGCCGCGGCGCCCGGCATCGCGCCCATCATCTGTTCCATCATTTTGCGCTGCTCAGGAGGCAGGCTTTCCATCTGTTTTTTCACCTCCGCCATTTTCTCGCCCATCTGTCCGCCCATGCTCTTCATCGTTTTTTCCAGCTCGTCGAACGAGGTCTCGGAATAGGTTTTCTCGGCGGCGTTCACCTCGTACATCACACCCCGATCCATCCTGAAAATGACGGTCCTCTCGCCGCCCATGCCGCTGTTGACGCTCTTGAACATTTTCGGCATATAATGCGTACGGCTTTGTTGTTCCATCCCCATCGCCGTCGTAACGCTCTCCCAGTACACGCCCTGTGCACAGAGCTGGAGGGCGATAACCAGCGTTAGCACGATGAGGAATATTCCCCGGATAAGTACGGTTTTCATATGAACCCTTTCTCAAAGAATTGTACGAAATCGCTTTGTTATCCTTATTATCTTTCTTCTTACTTCTATCTCCTAACTTCTTATTACTGCTTTACGCCTGCCCCATCACCGCATTAATCGCAACCACATTGACGATGTCCGCGACACTGCATCCGCGGGAGAGGTCGAACGCCGGTTTCTTCAGCCCCTGAACAATCGGGCCAAGCGCTTCCGCCCCGCCCATGCGTTGGGCGATTTTGTAGCCGATATTGCCCGCGTCCAAATCCGGGAACACGAGCACGTTCGCGCGGCCTTCGACGGGACTGCCGGGCGCTTTCCGGTCGGCAACCGACGGCACAATCGCGGCGTCAAGCTGAAGCTCGCCGTCTAACTTGAGCGCGGGGGCTTTCTTACGTGCGATGGCGGCGGCGCGCTGGACTTTCTCCACGCGCGGGTGCTCGGCACTTCCTTTGGTCGAAAACGACAGCATCGCCACACGCGGCTCTTCGCCAGTGATTTTCTTATGGTTTTCCGCCGCGGCAATGGCAATATCGGCAAGCTGTTCGGCGGTCGGGTCTGGAACAACGCCGCAGTCCGTGAACGTGTAGGTGGTGTACGGGAAGACCATCAGAAAAAAACTCGACACCACGCTGATGCCTTCCGCCATTCCGATAATCTGGATGCCCGCACGCAGGACGTCCGCAGTGGTCGCAAGCGAGCCGGCGACGCTTCCGTCCGCCAAGCCCTCGCGTACCATCATCGCCCCAAAGAAGAGCGGCTGGCGGATCGTTTGCTGAGCCTGCTCGAATTGGATACCTTTCGACTTCCGTAAGTTAAAATAAATGTGCGCAAAGTCAGAGAGCTTGTCGGACTTCTCCGGGTCTGCGATACGGATTTTATCCAGCACGACGTTGAGCTTTTGCGCGAGCGAGCGGATTTCATTCTCATCGCCCACGAGCGTGACGGTTGCGAGTTCTTCATCCGTAATAATGCGCGCGGCTTGGATCGTTCGTTCGTCCGTCGCATCCGGCAGAACGATATGCTTGCGGAGTTTCTTCGCTTGAGCTTTGATGTTGTCTATGAGTTTTTGTGGGGGCATGGCTACCTTTAATGTGACACTTCGGGGCTGTTAAACCTAAACCAGTGAGGCTGAATAAAGGAAAAATTCCGCCCCTTTGCAATACGGCTGACTGACGAAATGGCAATTCATTTGAAACCGTTCGAGCGAAATGCTCAAGATATGCTTGAAGTCAGCCCATATTGCTATACCCAATCTCCGTTGCGTGTCTGTCATTATTTCATTAGATTATATGTCCGATATGAATGATACCATCACCGAACCCCGAAAAATCTACTTAGAAACCTACGGTTGTCAGATGAATGTAGCGGACAGCGAAGTGGTGCTGAGCATCATGCACGGCGCCGGTTACCGCCGCACTGCCGAGCTGGAGAGCGCCGACGTGGTTTTCGTGAACACGTGCGCGGTGCGCGAGAACGCCGAGGAACGCATCTACGGCAGAATCGGCGACTTCTGGCATTACAAAAAAGACAACCCCGGCGTAGTCATCGGCGTGTTAGGGTGCATGGCGGAGCGGTTAAGGAAAAATTTGCTGGAATCGGAGTCAGCGGTCGATCTTGTGGTCGGTCCCGATGAATACCGGCGGTTACCGGAGCTGGTCGAGAATGCCCTCGCGGGCGAGAAGGGCATCGCGGTGCGGCTTTCGCGCGTCGAGAACTACGACGATATTATCCCCCTGCGCACGGAAGGTATCAGCGCGTGGCTTTCGGTGATGCGCGGCTGTGATAAGTTCTGCACATTCTGCGTCGTACCGTTTACACGCGGGCGCGAGCGGAGCCGGACGCTCCACAGCATCGTGAAGGAAATCGAACAGCTTTCCGCTCGCGGCTTCAAAGAAGTGACGCTCCTCGGACAAAATGTTAATTCGTACCGCGATGAAGAGTACGACTTCGCCGATTTACTGGCGAGCGTGGCACGGGTTGACCGCTCGATGCGCGTGCGCTTCACCACCTCGCACCCGCAGGACATGTCGGATAAGCTAATCGAAACCATCGCGACGCATGAAAATCTGTGCAAGTATATTCATCTGCCGGTGCAGTCGGGTTCCGACCGCATCCTGCGGCTCATGAACCGCACGTACGACACGGCGCATTACCTGAGGCTCGTCGAAAAAATCAAGAGCACGATCCCCGGCGTCAGCCTTTCAACCGATATTATCTCCGGTTTCCCGACGGAAACCGACGACGACCAGAGGATGACGCTCGATCTTATCAAGCGCGTTGAATATGACGGCGCGTTCACATTCAAGTATTCCCCGCGCGAAAATACGAAAGCCTGGCATATGGGCGACAACGTGCCGGACGCTCTCAAGGCGCGACGCTTGAACGAGATTATCGAATTGCAACGGGGAATTTCCTGGAAGAAAAATCAACAGGAAATCGGACAAACGGTTGACGTGCTGGTGGAGGGACCGAGTAAGAAATCGGACGAAGATTTCTGCGGCAGGACGGACACGAACAAGATGGTGATATTTCCGA
>DATCJD010000093.1:0-5711 GCA_036507435.1 Bacteroidota bacterium | reverse complement strand
AGTGTTGAACGTGGTCAAGGACGTCCGCGCGGTGGACTGCGACATTCTCACCATCGGGCAGTATCTGCAACCCACAAAAGAGCATTTGCCGATTGACCGCTACGTGCACCCGGATGAATTCCGGATGTATAAAGAGGTCGGGTTGGAAATGGGCTTCAAGCATGTGGAGTCGGGTCCGCTCGTACGCAGTTCTTACCATGCGGAGAGCCACGGATAGAAAGGGAATTGGAAATGAAAGAACTGATATTTCTTGCAGAGGAAGCTCCCGAAGGCGGATACATAGCTCGCGCTCTTGGGGAATCTATTTTCACTGAAAGTGAAACCCTTGAAGGACTTCAAACACAGATTCGAGATGCCGTACACGCTCATTTCGATGAAGGGAAAATGCCGAAAGTTGTTAGGCTTCATTTTGTGTAGGTGTTGTGGCGGGAATTCTCAATGACATCGCTAAGCATTTTTGAACTAAGTAAAGAAGAAGTGCTGAACCGTTTGTTTAATATATAGTTTTGCTAATTTTTCCCGTTGACTTTTTCCCGTTTTTCCGGTATCTTTACAGACTGAATAATTTTCGATGATGTGTGTGAAATACGCGAATGTGGAGGTTAGAAGTGGAAACGTCACCCAAAACACGATTTTTTAAGCCTGAAGAAGTTACGCAGAACTGGCATCTTATTGATGCGAGCGGCAAGACGCTCGGTAGAATTGCGACGCAAGCGGCGCGGCTCCTGCGCGGGAAACATAAGCCGCAGTTCACCCCGAACTTCGACCTCGGCGATTTTGTCGTCGTGATCAATGCCGAAAAAGTTATTGTGACCGGCAAGCGCGAGGAGTTGAAACAGCTCTACCGAAATTCCGGATACCCGGGCGGCGCAAAGTTCGAGTCGTTCCGCGATTTAATCAAAACGAAACCCGAATACGTGTTCGAACATGCCATCAAAGGTATGTTGCCGCACAACCGGTTGGGCAGACAGATTTTCAAAAAATTGAAAGTGTACCGCGGCGCGGAGCATCCGCATTCAGCTCAACAGCCAAAGCCGTTCGCCGTCTAAGCCGCAAGGAAGAAACTATGTCAACAATGCGTTCTATTATATATGTCGGCAGGCGTAAAACAGCCGTCGCCCGCGTGAAGCTGATCGAAGGCTCTGGCAAGCTGACCATCAACAACCGTGAATTTGAAAATTATTTTCCGCTCGAATTACAGCGCGCGGAAGTCTTAAAGCCGTTTGCCGTCACCTCCACGCTCGGCAGGTACGATGCGCACGTCCGTGTTGAGGGCGGCGGTCCTACGGGCCAAGTGGGAGCCGTGAAGCTCGGCATTGCCCGCTCGCTTGTCGCTATTGACGGGGAGTACCGGACGCACCTGCGCGGCGCGGGGTTACTCACGCGCGATTCAAGAATGGTCGAGCGCAAGAAATACGGCCAGAAGAAAGCGCGCAAGCGGTTCCAGTTCTCGAAGCGGTAATCGGTACAAGTTTTCTCATCAATCATATTCTCCGATTCAACCGGTGGTGTCCTGCGGTGCCTGCATCAATGGGATTCCGGAAGAAGTTGACGGGAATAGTCGCTCACAAAACCAAACAAAGGATGATCTATGCCACGTGTTGAGCTGGAAGCTCTTCTGACCTCAGGCGCGCATTTCGGCCACCTGACCCGCCGTTGGAACCCCAAGATGAAACCCTATGTGTTCATGGAACGCAACGGGATTCACATCATCGATTTGAAGAAAACTCAGGAACTGCTGGAAGCCGCGTGCAACGCAATCGGAAAAATCGTTGCCGAGGGCAAACGGCCCCTCTTTGTCGCGACCAAAAAGCAGGCGAAGGAAGTCGTCGAGGAAGAAGCGAAGCGGAGCGGCGCGTTTTACGTCACCGAGCGTTGGCTTGGCGGCATGCTCACGAACTTCTCGACCATCCGCAAGAGCGTGAAGCGTCTCAACAACCTCGAAAAAATGGAAACCGACGGCACGTTTGAGAGCATCACCAAAAAGGAACGCCTCATGGTGATGCGCGAGCGCGAGAAACTCAACGATGTGCTGGCTGGCGTCGCGGAAATGTCCCGCTTGCCGGGCGTGCTCTTTGTGGTGGACGTGAAGAAGGAAGCTATCGCCGTGAAAGAGGCGAACCGGCTGAACATCCCGGTTGTCGCCATCGTAGATACGAACTGCGACCCGGAGCCGATTGATTTCCCCATTCCCGCCAACGACGACGCACTCAAATCCGTGCAATTGATTACGAAAGCGATTGCCGACGCCGTGCAGGAAGGCGCGCAGAGAGCGGCGTCTCAGCGGGCAATCGAAGCGGAACAGAAAGAAGCGGCGGCAGCGCAAGCCGACGGCGCTGAAAAACCGAACGTGTAACCTACGGACGAAAGAACGTTGACGATTATGACAGCAATATCTTCAGACTTAATTAAGCAATTACGTGATAAGACGGGCGCGGGAATGATGGACTGCAAGCGCGCGCTCGAAGAAACAGGCGGCGATATTGAAAAAGCCATCGAGCATCTCCGCAAGAAAGGCGCCGCCACTGCCGCAAAGCGCGCCGACAAAGCCGCGAACCAAGGAGTGGTGGAATCCTACATCCATGCCGGCGGACGCATCGGGGCGATGGTGGAACTCAACTGCGAGACCGACTTTGTCGCGAAGACGCCCGACTTCAAACAGCTTGCGCACGACATTGCCATGCAGATTGCCGCGATGAACCCGCAATATATCGGACGCGAGGACATCGAGAAATCTGTCATCGACAAGGAAATCGACATCTACACAACGCAGGCGGTTAACGAGGGCAAGCCGGCGAATATCGCCGAGAAAATCGCACAGGGGCGGCTTGATAAATTTTACCAGGAAGTCTGCCTGATGGAGCAAAGTTTTATCAAAGATTCCGGCAAAACCATCAAGGATTTGCTGGACGAGGCGACCGGGAAAGTCGGCGAGAAAGTCGTTATCCGGCGCTATAAGCGGTTCCAACTTGGCGAGGACAATTAACTTTCATAAAAATCCCGAAGCGATTCGGGATTTTTTTTCGTACATTTATTCGGGCAGAATGACACGATGAACTCCCTCAAATACAAACGCATTCTTCTGAAGCTCAGTGGCGAAGCGCTGATGGGCAAGCTCGACTACGGGATCGATTCCGACGTCGTGAAGTTATTTGCGGAGGAAATCAAATCCGTGAGCGAGTTGGGTGTGCAGGTCGGCATCGTCATCGGCGGGGGGAACATTTACCGCGGAGTGGAGAATTCGAGCGACGGCATCGACAAGGTGACGGGCGACCACATGGGCATGCTCGCGACAGTGATCAACGCACTGGCGTTGCAAAGCGCGCTGGAACATAAGGGACTCTATACCCGATGTCTTTCCGCCATCAACATGGATAAAATCGCGGAGCCGTTCATCCGCCGCCGCGCCATCAGGCATCTCGAAAAAAGCCGCATCGTGATTTTCGCCGCGGGCACCGGCAACCCGTACTTTACGACGGATACCGCCGCCGCGCTCCGAGCTATCGAAATTGAAGCCGACGTGATTATCAAAGGCACGCGGGTGGACGGGGTGTTCGACAGCGACCCGGAGAAGAACGCGTCCGCCGTGCATTTCCCGGAAATTTCCTACGCCGACGTGCTGAAGAACAACCTCCGCGTGATGGACCTGACGGCGATTACGCTTTCCAAAGAAAATTCGTTGCCGATTATTGTGTTCAATATGAACAAGCCCGGCAACCTGAAGCGGCTGGTGATGGGCGAACAAGTCGGCTCGCGCGTTGTTGATTTGCCGGTAAAGTAATCGTAATTTTATTGTAGCCGCAGGCTTTGCGTTTTTTGCATCCCGCCGCATGTTGGCGGAACAGCCTGCGCATTTTCTCCTACAATTCGAGAGGCACTATGCAACTTACCACTTCCAAGGACATCCTGAAGAACGCCGACGACCGGATGAAGAAGGCGGTGGAGGTCGTGCGCGATGAGCTTGTGAAAATCCGGACCGGTAAAGCGACCACCGCGCTGTTGGACGGCGTGAAGGTTGACTACTACGGCAACCCGACGCCGCTCAACCAGCTTGCCAACGTCAGCACGCCGGATGTGCATACGATCTCCGTTCAGCCGTGGGATAAAGGCTCGATGCAGGCGATTGATAAAGCTATTCAATCGGCGAACCTCGGGCTGAACCCGGTCAACGACGGTACGATTATCCGCGTGCCGATTCCCCCGCTCAACGAAGAGCGCCGCAAAGAATTGGTGAAGCTCGTGAAGAAATTCGGCGAGGAAGGCAAAATCGCCATCCGCAAAGTGCGCCGGGACGCTATCGAGCACCTGAAGAAAGCGGAGAAGGATTCGCACATGCCGGAAGACGAGCGCAAACGCTCCGAGCAGGACGCGCAGAAGGCGACCGACAAGTATATCAAGGACATTGATAACCTGCTTGCGATGAAGGAAAAGGAAATCATGGAAGTGTAAGACAGTTGTCAGTTGCCAGTTATCAGTTGTCAGTTAAAAGCCCGGCCCTTGGTTGGGCTTTTTGTTTTATATTTTGATATTATAGTCATTCCCGCACGACATTAGCGGGAATCCATTTCAACGGCTTAACTCCTTTTTCCCTTTCCCTAAATTTTAGGGAAGGGGGTAGGGGGATGGGTTCAGACTAATAACGAGAATAGGAAGCAACAATGCCGCCACAACTCACCATCACCCCAGCAACCGAACAGGACATCCCGCTGATACTTACCTTCATTAGGGGATTAGCGGAATACGAGCGGCTCGCGCACGAATGCGTTGCGACCGATGCGGCGTTGAAGGAAACACTCTTCGGCGCGCGGCGATACGCGGAAGTCGTGATTGCCCGCGACGACGGCAAGCCCGCCGGGTTCGCGCTGTTCTTCCATAACTATTCGACGTTCCTCGCCAAGCCCGGAATTTACCTCGAAGATTTATTCGTGTTCCCGGAGTATCGCAGTAAGGGCATAGGCAAGGCGTTGCTCGTGCATCTCGCAAAGCTCGCCAAGGAGCGCAACTGCGGGCGCCTGGAGTGGTGGGTGCTCGACTGGAACGAGTCGGCGATTAATTTCTACAAGAAGCTCGGCGCCGTGCCGATGAGCGACTGGACAGTCTTTCGCGTAACGGGAGAGGCGTTGCAGAAGCTGGCGGGGGAGAGGGTGTAACATTTTTTAGACATTCTCGTAGATTAATATACCTTAAGCACCGAAAGGAACATCACATGTCCCCAGAACCCAAGCGTTTATACCGCAGTCGAACGAATAAAGTCATAGCTGGTGTATGCGGCGGCGTGGCGGAGTATTTGGACATTGACCCGACGCTCGTCCGCATCGTGTGGGTGCTCTTTACGGTTTTCGGCGGTTTTGGTTTGTTGTTGTACATCGCCGCATTGATTATCGTGCCGCAAAATCCATCTGCCGCGGTGCACCAGAGTTCAGCAACAGCGGGTAGCCCGCCAAACGACATGCGGGTTTTGCAAGTCATCGGGGTCGGCATGCTCGCGCTCGGCGTTTTTTTCCTGTTTGTCAATCTCGATTTCTTTTCGTTCCGCGATATGACCCGGTTCATGTGGAACTACGCGTTCCCGATGATTTTGATCGGAGCCGGTATCTTCATGCTCATGCGTCGCAAGGAATTAGCTTCTGAACCGCCGCCGGGCGATTCAACAGGCGCGCCGACACCGGAACCCATGCAAGAAGAACCCAAGACGACGGGACGCAAAAAAC
>DATCJD010000092.1:0-4990 GCA_036507435.1 Bacteroidota bacterium | reverse complement strand
CAGTGAGGAGATTATCTCCCAACCCGTGAGTGAGCCGGGCGATGGTGGTCGCCGTCGCCGGAGCGATAACAACAATATCCGCCCAGTTGGCGAGGCTGATATGCCGAGTGCCGATATTGGTCGTGCTCGTCTGGTTGCTCGACCACAAATCTACTTCCACATCGTGCCCGGAGAGCGCGGAAAATGTCAGCGGAGCGACAAACTTCGTGGCGGAGTTCGTCATTACCACCTTCACCTCGGCGCCGGCGCGCCGCAGCTCACGCACCAGGTAGCACGATTTATACGCCGCTATGCCGCCGGTAACGCCAAGCAATATGTGCTTGCCGCGCAGCATGGCAGTCCTTACTCAGCGTCCGCTTCTTTTGCCGGTTCCGCTTTGTGTTCGGTTTCCTTGTAACGGAACGCCACCTTCTGGTCCATGACTTCGTTCAGGGCGACTTCCGTCGCCTTCGAGCGCGTTTCAAACTCCAGGCTGATCTTCAGCTGGTCGGGGTTCGTGCTGACCGTGCCGTTCATCTCTTCTTCGGTCTCGGTCGTGGACGTCAACTGCTGGATGGTTTCGAGCCGTTGGTTCAACTCGATTTTGATTTCCGAGTGAATCTGGCGGGCGCGTTTTGACGTCACAACAATGGCTTCATACACATCGCCGATGTTGCCGTAAAATTTTTCCATATCTACAGGATGAACTGCCATTGCTTCTCCTTATGATGCTATTGTGAATGTTGAATAAATTCTTATGCCGTATGTTTGGCGATGATCGCCTCAATCTCCGCAATCGCAGATTCTAACTTGTCGTTGACCACTTGATAATCGAACTTCTTGCCGAGTTCCATTTCCATCGGCACACGGTCCAGCCGACTGCGGACGGTCGCTTCGTCTTCCGTTTTCCTGTTGAGCAGGCGCTGGCGCAATTCTTCGAGGTTGGGCGGCTGGATGAAAATCAGCACCGCGTCGTTCCCGTACAGCTTCTTGATGGAGAGCGCCCCCTTCACGTCGACGTCGAACAACATCATTCTGCCCTCGTTCAGCGCGCGGTCGACTTCGCTTTTCAACGTGCCGTAGTAGTTGCCGTTCTGCGCGTCGGGGTACCGCTCCCACTCCACCAACTCCCCGCTCTGAATGTTCTTCTCAAACTCCGCAACACTCAAAAAAAAATAATCTCTGCCGTGTGTTTCGCCGCTTCGCTGTGTCCGTGTCGTTGCTGAAACGGAGAACGTCATCGCCGGGTGCTTCTGCAGAATGCTCTTGGCGATGGTGGTCTTGCCCGACCCGCTGGGCGCCGCGAGGACGATCAGTTTGCCGCGGCTCATCCGCTACTCGATGTTCTGCAATTGTTCGCGGATCTTCTCAATTTCTTCTTTCAGCTTCACGACGAGATGAGCAATGGTCGCGTCGTTGGATTTCGAGCCGATGGTGTTCGCCTCGCGGTTCATTTCCTGCACGAGGAAATTCAATTTCCTGCCCGCGGCGTTTTCGTTCGCCATCGCATCTAAAAAAAACTTGTTATGGCTCCGGTACCGCACACATTCTTCGGTCACATCGAGCTTGTCCGAAAGCAAAATCAGTTCCAACTCCAGTCTCTTTTGGTCGAGCACGGTTTTGTCTTCGAGAAGTTGTTCCACGCGCTCGTGCAAGCGCTTGCGCTCTACCGGAATTCGCTCCTTCGAAAGTTTTTCTACTTTGTCGATCGTGCCACCCATCCACTCGATGCGCTTCTTAAAATCTTTCGAGAGCTCTTTGCCTTCCTTCTGGCGCATCACGTTGAACTCCTTCATCGCCTTGTTCAGCGCCTGCTCGACGGCGTGCCATTCTGTTTCGCCCGCTTCGGTATCATCCGTCGCCTGCAGGACTTCGGAAAACTGCAGGAGGTGGCTGAGATTCACATGCTCCTTGAGTTTGACTTCTTTGCGGAGTTGCTCCAGCAGTTTGTAGTAAGCCTTCGCCGCGTCGACGTTGATTTTCAGGGGCGCAAAGCCGTTCGAGCCGGAATCCAGTGAGACCTGCACATTCACTTTCCCGCGGTTGATGTACTTGCGGACGATTTCCTTTACGTCGTTCTCGCGCGAGGAAAGCGTCCGGGGCAACCGCGCGGTTACTTCGAGGTAGCGGCTGTTAACGCCGCGCACTTCCACACGCGCCGCCATTCCTTTTTTGGACACTTCCGCCCTGCCGAAGCCGGTCATGCTGGTTAACACAAGTGAAATACCCTTCTGTTACTGTTTTGCCACGAAGGCACAAAGACACAATAACTTTGTGTCTTTGCGGCAAAAGGCTGTTGTTGAATGAGATATTAAATGTACGGAAAATTTGAAGTGCCAGCAAGGTAAAGTTTCTCCTATTAGTCATGCCTCCGGGTATTTCTTCAATCCTTTACATTGCTTTTCCATTGAATTTTATGGACTTTTTGTCCGTCGTGTACCGTCACCATGCTCACCAACTACTACACATTGCGTTTCATCGCACAGGACCTGAACCGGCGGCTCTCCGGCTCAGCGGTCGCACAGATATTTACACAGTACCGCGATGAGCTTGTGGTCTCGTGCGAATCGGGCACGGCTGAAGCGCACGTGAATATCTCCTGCGACCCCGGGCGGAATTATATTGTACTGCGCGAGGAATTCCCGCGCGCGAAGAAGAATTCCGTCAGCCTGTTCAAAGAACTGCACGGAGCGGCAATACGCGAAGTCGCCATCCACCCGTCCGACCGGCAGATTCTTTTTCATACAGACACGCCTTACATTCTCACCGTTCAACTGTTTGGCGCGAAGGCAAATGTGCTTTTGGTAAAAGACGGGATGATACACGATGCGTTTGTGAAACGCAAAGACTACGCAGGCAAGGCACTTGAAGAACGAAAACCGTTTTCTCCGCCGCATAACGAGAGCGAGTTACATTCTGCTCTCGCATCAAACGCCGGCGAGCTTCTCACCGCGCTCAAGCGCAGTTTTCCTTCGTTCGGCTCGGAAGTCGTGCGCGAGATGATTTTCCTTTGCGGACTTACGCCCGAAACAATCGCATCAAACGTTACGCCCCATGATGCCGCGCGGCTCTTCGAAGCAAGCCGCACGCTTCTCGCCATCTTAACCGACCGGCCGTCCGCGAGAATTTATTTCGACGGGAACAGCGCGGTGACGTTCTCGATTCTCCCGATAAAGCATCTCGATCGCCTCCGGTGCGAGGAATTCGATTCCATCCACACTGCGGTCAGGACGTTCCTCGGCGCGGCACGAAAAGAGAAAAGTTTCCATGACGAAAAAAAACCGCTTGCACATTTTCTACAGCAGGCGTTAACCAGAACCGAACGCTCGCTCGCCAAGATTGAGGAAGAAGAGGAATCCGCCGCCCGCGCCGCCTTGTACGAAACATCCGGCAAGTTGCTAATGGCAAACCTGCATACGCTCTCAAAAGGCATGAAGAGCGCGGAACTCGAAAATATCTTCTCGCCCTCGCGGGAAACGATACGCATCCCACTCGACCCGAGCCTTGCGCCCGCGAAAAACGCCGCGCGGTATTTCGATAAAGCGAAAAAAAGCCGCCACCGATCGGAGGAATCCGGTGAACGCAAGGAAGAGCTTGAGCATCGCCGTGTATCAGCCCGCTCTCTTCTCGACGGGCTTGAGGAGATTGACGAAGCCGACCAGTATAAAGAATATCTTTCCCGGCACCGCGAACAACTCGCCGAATTGGGCTACAAGCTCGAGCGCGGGTCGTCTGCAAAGAGAGAAGAACCGTCCCCGTTCCGCGTGTTTACCGTTTCGGGCGGGTTTCAGGTCTTGGCGGGCAAGAGCAGTGAGAATAACGACCTGCTCACCATGAAGTACGCAAAAGCGGACGACCTGTGGTTCCACGCGCGCGGAGCAAGCGGCTCGCACGTGGTGCTGAAAGTCGGTACCGCGAACGGCAACCCGAGCAAGCTTGCAATTCAGCAGGCGGCGGGCATTGCCGCGTACTTTAGTAAGATGAAAAATGCCAAGCTCGTGCCCGTTGCGATGACCGAGCGCAAATACGTCCGCAAACCGAAAGGCGTTCCCGCCGGGACGGTTACGCTTGAGCGCGAGAAGACAATTTTTGCAGAGCCGAAGTTGCCGGAATCGTAACTGTCAATATATCTGCGAGGTCCTAAAGACCTTGCGGGCTTCGTTTCAGACGTTGACTTTGGCGCGCTCTTTCTCTACATTTCGCGAGCCTTTTTGTTGCACCGTATGTTCTCTCACATATATTTAGGGAGGTCCTGCCATGTCCTACGCCGGTTTTTGGAAACGCTTCGCCGCGTTCCTGCTCGACCAGATAATCCTCTGGTGTGTCGGCTTGCTGTTGCTCGTTCCATTTTTCGGTATGCTCGGGTTGGGGATATTTGAATCAGCGATGACGGATTCAGAACCCTCCGAAGGGATGATCGCTGCAATTCTTGGAGCGTACTTTGGGTCTCTGATGCTCATTGTTCTTGCGGGTTGGCTCTACTACGCGCTCATGGAATCCTCCGCCAAGCAGGCGACGCTCGGCAAGATGGCGCTCAGCATTGTTGTGACCGACATGAACGGGAACCGGATTTCCTTCGGCAGGGCGACGGGCAGATATTTTGGGAAAATTCTTTCGAGTTTGATCTTTTACATCGGCTACATCATGGTAGCATTTACAGAGAAAAAACAAGGCTTGCATGATATGATCGCCGGGTGTTTGGTGGTGAATAAGTAACACATTGGTTCTCTATCATTAAAGCCCCGTAGGTTTATCCTGCGGGGCTTTTTATTCTTTCCTCCCCCTGTATCCCCCTCTCCCGAAGGGATCCCTTTGGGAGTTGAGGGGGATAACGAACTAAGCACTCCAACGCGTGTGCATATACGATCGATTTACACAGATACGAAAAATCCGCATGTATCCGTTCGATCTGCTTTTTCAGTGTCCTATTTGTATATTATCTTGTGCAAAACACCATGCCCACCCCCCGCGTAAAAATTTGCTGTATCCAGAATGCCGACGAAGCGCGCAT
>DATCJD010000091.1:0-10324 GCA_036507435.1 Bacteroidota bacterium | reverse complement strand
ACGGAAGTCGTGAAGATGATCAACAATGTTGTGGCGGGCCAGGAATTTATCTTGGACAAATCGCTGGACCTCATCGAAAAGGGAATTATCGAGCGGGCGCTCCACCGGTTTGTGTTCAACCAATCCCGTACGGCAGGCTTCCTCGGCATGACGGAACAAACTCTACGCTATAAGCTGAAACGGCTTGGCATTCCAAGCGCCAGACAGCGATAGCGCTCAGAAGAAGGAGTTGTACGACAATAAAAAACCCTCTCCATGTGGCGAGGGTTTTTTATTTGCTGAAACACTGAACTCTTGAATTATGCAGGATGAAGCCATACCGGGTTTGTCAAAACAAAATGGGAACGTTGATCATACGCTCCAGTCGCACGGGTAAATGCTTCCGCTCGGATATACATCGGTTGTTCGATGTCAACAGTAAGAAGAATTTTCCAGGCGCTTTTGATTGGAGCAGGAGGGAGCGAATAAAGTATTTCCTCATGGCCTGACCCGATAACGCCTTTATACACACGCATCTCCTCAAAGTCCCCGAGGTCGCTTGATGATAATGCCTCGCATTCAAGTTGGAGAGTCTGCGCCCGGAATGTTTCACCGAGAGCGGAGATTGTATCCGCTCCGTTCACACGAATATTGAAAAGCGGTCCATCGGTTACGAGAGTGTTCCCGCGTCTCATGCTGTTAAGTAACTCCGCTTCACCTAACGGTGCCCGAAGAAACACGCCCGTTCGGGCCCTCCCAAACAATTGTTGGTCAGCTTCATGTATTTTCACAAATGGAATGCCGATTTGTCGAAAGCGATTAAAATTTCCATGGGCATCGTTCCCGCCAAACACGAACACCTTTTGCCCGCGCAGTAGGCATTCAACCCATGCGTGGTATCCTTTCTTAAAACCGGCGTCCAGCTCCCCATTGACAAACTGAATTCCTGTGAGTTGCTCATTTGAGAGGTCTACGAATGACCATTCTCCTCTGCCGAGCAACAGCCGTTGAAGCAACGGGACATCATCGCAGGGATGAGCGGCAACAGCAATCGTATCACTTTCTTTCGCTAACAAGATTTCCCGAATACTCATCTCACTGCGCGTCTGGAGCCATCGCTCTGCGCTGTCTCCGGAACCCGGGAAATACTGCTTATTTCCCAAAAGCGCCAAATGTACGTTCTCGCCTTGTGCGTTGCGACTGGAGACTTCTTCGCCGCGCACTATCGAAAAGGCGCTTTCACCGGAATTTAGCTTATCGACGGTTTCTTGCATAGTTTTCCACTTTGGCAAGCTTGGGTCGTTTTCGAGATAGGTATCGGTTTTGTCGTCAAGGTCGTACGAATGGTCTGTCACACAGAAAAAAGAAAGCCCCATGCTCTTGCATAATTGAACCGAGGCTTCAAGCGGAGCGCCAAATTCGACCTGGTCTTCAGTGAATGTTGAATGCGTATGGCAGTCTCCAAGATAGAAGTTACCGATGTGGGGGAGAGGCTCTTTTCCCTTATAGATACGAAGAGCGGCATGTGAGGAAGTTCGGTAGTTGTCGTTCTTGAAAAATTTCCGTTTACCATGAATTTCTATATCAAACGTAATGTCTATGTCTATCCATCCGGACGGGATTTCAGCGTCAAGAGCGCATACCTTCCACCAGTAAGGCGTATTCAGGGCTATTGGTGAATCAAGAAGGGGTAAGTCCTTTATCGTCGTTCCTTGGTGACTAATACGAGCAGTAGCTTGTTGGAGCGTACATGGGTATATATGTGCATCTTTGCAGAGCAACAAGAGCGGGAGTTGTTTATCCGGTTCGATCCAATGAGGAGCGTCGGCAAGTATTTCCGGCTCGGGTTTCTTGAGATAACTCAAGAAATACCGAAACCGGTAATGTGTTTCAGCATACAACAAGAATGGTAAGAGCAATGAATAAGGTGTAATGTCTATCAATGGGAATTCCCTTCGTACTCCGCTTGCGGAAAATGGAGAGAAATTCCATCAAATGAAATGATTTTCCCTCTCAGCGCAGAAAACATGCTAGCTATTGATATATGTAGAGTCACAAAAATAAAATCTCTGTTACGAGAAAAAACAGAGCCTTCTCGTGCCTAGGGGAGAGGCACGTACAGCATGTCTTCTTGACTCTACTTTGAAAAAAGGGTATCTTTTCTTCAAGAAAAACGTGGTTTTTCTTCCTCTATTGAACCGATAAAACTTGATAAAACGCATTTCCAGAAAAACCATTCATCGCACGGCGGCGATTGCAGATAAACTGCAGGCGACGTACCGAAAGACAACCCTTCCGAATAACATTCGCGTTGTTTCCGAAGAAATACCCCACGTTCGTTCCGTTTCCGTCGGCATATGGGTAGATGTCGGCTCGCGTGATGAAAGTAAGGAGACAAACGGCATTTCTCATCTCATCGAACACATGGCTTTCAAAGGAACGAAAAAGCGTTCCGTCAGGGAGATTGCCCGCAGTATCGAGTCGGTCGGCGGATACCTGAACGCCTTCACAAGCAAAGAACACACATGCTATTATGCGCGAGTTCTGGATGAGCATACCGAGCTTGCGATCGACGTCATCTCGGACATGATGCAACGCCCGCTTGTGCCTGAAAAAGAACTCGACAAAGAACGCGGCGTCATCATCGAAGAATTGAAGAATGCGGAAGACAGTCCGGACGACATCATCCATGATTATTTTGATAAAGCGGTTTTCGGTTCTCATTCCCTCGGTAATCCGGTGATCGGCACGGAGAACAATCTTCGTGCATTAACTCGTGAGATGATCCTGCAGTACCACAAAGAACATTACCGGCGCGAAAATATTGTTGTTGCGGCGGCGGGCAATATCACACACGAGTCACTCGTGGCACTCGTTGAAACATATTTTGAGCAGCACCCGGAGGGCGTACACACGAACGGTTCCGAACGCGTAAAACCCAAACCTCAGAAAGTTGAGAGATACGAGTATTCAAAACCCATCCAACAAGCGCATGTGTGTCTGGGGAGGACAACGTTTGGCGTCAACAATAAGTTACGCTATCCCCTCATGACGTTGAACACCCTCTTGGGGGACGGCATGAGTTCCCGTCTGTACCAAAATATCCGCGAGCGCTTCGGCTTTGCGTATTCTGTTTACAGTTATGCGAATCTCATGAGCGACGCCGGCACGTTTGCCGCCTATATCGGAACTGATAAAACACATGTCAATACGTGCATCGACCTGATCTTGAAAGAATTTGATAAGCTAAAGAAGAGAAAAATAAGCTCTGCGGAACTTGAGCGAACCAAGGCACAGTTAAAAGGCAGTATGATGTTGAGCCTGGAAAGCATGCCCAGCCGCATGATGCGTCTCGGAAGCTCCGAATTATACTTCGGAAAACTGATGTCTCTCGATATGGTCACGAAAGAAGTAGATGCGGTGACGGCTGACCATATTCTTGAGCTGGCACAGGAACTTTTCGACCCCGGTAAATTCTCGACCATTATTTTCAACCCTGCGGATAAAACCCACGCCATTCAGTCGAAGTCATATTACTAATCAAGAGTACTCCCATGAACACGACGAAGATGGACGAAATTATTGAAGAAGTTGGAACGACTGTCTCTATCTCTCGGCGGACAAGGGCAATGCAGGCTTCGCCGATACGCAAGCTTGCCTCACTTGCCGACGAAAGAAAGAAGCAAGGGGTCAAAGTCTATCATCTGAATATCGGGCAACCCGACCTGCGAACCCCCGAAGCGGTGTTTCAGGCAATTCGTGACCTGAACCTTCCGACGATTTCATACGCCCCCTCGAACGGATTACCGCAAGCGTTAACGGCATGGAAGAATTACTTTTCGCATAACGGTATTCATGCCGACGAGAAAGAAATTATCGTCACGACGGGCGGCTCCGAGGCGATTATCTTTGCTCTCTGCGCTGTCTGCGATACGGACGACGAAGTCATCGTCTTTGAACCGTTCTACACAAATTACAACGGCTTTGCGAGCATCGCCAACATTAGGCTTCAGCCTGTCTCGCTTTCGATTAAGAACGGTTTCCATCTTCCGAGTATAGAGGAAATTGAACGCCACATTACCCCAAAGACAAAAGCTATTCTTATCTGTAACCCGAACAATCCGACAGGGACGGTGTATTCACGCGAGGAGATTCAACGCCTCGTAACGCTCTGCCAGCGCCACAATCTTTTCTTCCTCTCCGATGAGGTGTATCGCGAATTCGCGTACGGTGAACGTGCCACCAGCGTAATGGATTTCCCAGAAATTCGCGACAGGGCGGTCCTTTTGGATAGCTGTTCAAAACGATTCAATGTGTGCGGGTCGCGCATCGGCGCTTTCGTAAGCCACAACACAGAACTCATGCATGCCGTGTCGAAGCTCGCTATGGCGCGACTATCCGTCGCAAGCATTGAACAGCTCTCGCTTGTGCCGCTGTTAAACTCGCCCGAACAGTACACCAAGCCGATTGTTGAAGAATTCCATCGCAGGCGCGACGCCGTCTGTGCAGGCTTAAAGACCATTCCCGGTGTAACTTCGTATACGCCCGAAGGAGCATTCTACATTGTGATTGGATTGCCTGTAGAGAACGCCGACCATTTTTCGCGTTGGCTGATAGAGGAATATGAGGACAACAAAGAAACGGTCCTGTTAGCTCCTGCAAATGGATTTTATGCTTCCCCCAACAGTGGAAACAATGAGGTGCGATTAGCGTTCATGCTAAACATTGATGACCTCAAACGCTCGCTTGAAATTCTCCGTACGGCACTCGAAACATACAAGAAACGTTCCTCTTAAATTATGGCAAAAATTTCGATAGACGGTAACGAGTACGACGTTGACCCGAAACTGACCGTCATCCAGGCGGCAGAACAGCAGGGGATTGAGATTCCGCATTTTTGCTGGCACCCGAAATTGTCTGTTGCCGGCAATTGCCGAATGTGCTTGGTAGAAATTGAGAAAATACCCAAGTTGGCGATTGCCTGCTCGACGCAGGTCGCCGAAGGTATGGTAGTAAAAACCAAAAGCGAGAAAGTCATCAATGCCCGCGAGGCAGTGATGGAATTTCTACTCATCAATCATCCGTTGGATTGTCCAATTTGCGACGAAGCGGGGGAGTGCAAGCTTCAGGATTATTCCTACAAGTACAGCGTTGGATACAGCCGATTTGAGTACGATAAAGTTCACAAGCCTAAGAGGGTAGAATTAGGTCCCCGTGTGTTGCTCGATGTCGAACGCTGTATTATGTGTTCTCGGTGTGTACGGTTCTCCGATGAAATCGCCAAACAACCGGTACTGACGTTTACCCAGCGCGGCGACCACGTTGTCCTGACAACGTTCCCGGAAACGCGACTCGATAACGCATACTCGATGAATGTGATCGAGCTATGCCCGGTCGGCGCACTGACAAGCCGCGATTTCAGATTCAAATCGCGTGTGTGGGAAATGTCTTCCACGGAGAGTGTGTGCAACGGGTGTTCCCGCGGCTGTAATATCAATATATGGGTACGTAATAATGAGGTACTGCGTCTCACGCCACGCCTCAACGAAGATGTGAACTCGTATTGGATGTGTGATAATGGACGGTTAAATACCTTCAAGTTTATCAATAGTGAACAGCGCTTACCAGGACCGCTTGTACGCAAGAATGGCACTCTGACTGCGGTTGGATGGGATGAGGCTCTTGCAGAGGCTGTATCACAGCTTAAAGCCTATAAAAAGAGTGAGATTGCGGGCTTGGGGTCTGCTTATGCTACGAACGAAGATAATTTTGCCTTTGCACAGTTTATGAAGGATGTCATCGGCACAAAGCATATTGACGTAGTCCCGCATATAAAGGAAGGTGATGAGGATGAACTTCTCATCCGCTCGGATAAAACTCCAAATATGCTTGGCGCGGTTGAAGTCGGCGTCAAACCCGGAGAAGGAGGGCGGAACCTCAAAGGAATTATCGAGGGAATTTCAGACGGAACGATCAAGGCGTTGTATGTTTTGGATGATGATATTGCTGAGATACCGGAAATCGTCGCGGTACTTTCTCAACTTCAACTATTGATTGTTCATTCTTCCGTCAGAAACAAAACAACAGAGTATGCCAATATTGTACTCCCCTGTTCTACTTATGCTGAAAAGCAAGGAACGTTGACGAATTTTCAAGGTCGTGTGCAACGCATACGCCCGGCTGTTTCTACGGTTGAGCAAGACCGTGCATTAGATGGATTTTCCATGAGCAGGTGGGATAAATTTGCGTCTCAGAACGACCGATGGGGGAGACCAAACAAACGCGATGCCCGCCCATCGTGGCGCATTGTCAATTTAATTTCCAATGCGCTCGGCGGAAAAGTAAAATACAATTCTACTGAAGATGTCTTCAGGGAACTAACAGAAAAAGTGCCTTCGTTCAAGGGATTAACATATCTCAGCATAGGGTCTCACGGTGAAATGTTGCGGCGTTCTATAAAAAATACGACTCCTGTAAATACTGTCGGCGTTTGATACACTATGTCCATCTGGATCGATATTATTAAAATAGTTGTGGTCTTGAGTACTATCCTGACGTTTGTCACGGTACTCATCTGGATTGAACGCCGCGTAAGCGCGTTTATGCAGGATAGAATCGGTCCTAACCGAGTCGGACCCTTCGGGCTGCTGCAATCCTTTGCCGATGTCGTGAAATTGGTTATGAAGGAAGACATCGTCCCCAAAAACGCCAACAAAGTAATTCATGACCTTGCGCCGGTTATCTCTATAGGGATTGCGTTCAGCACGTTCGCGGTCATTCCGATAGGAAATAATATTGAGTTATTCGGCGAGACAATTAAACTGCAAATCGCAGATGTGAACATCGGAGTTCTCTATATATTGGCGATCACGTCTCTTGGTGTGTACGGTCTGACACTTGCAGGGTGGTCTTCAAACAATAAATATTCGCTTCTCGGCGGATTGCGTTCTTCTGCTCAGCTTATCAGCTACGAGCTGTCCATGGGGCTTTCTATTATCGGCGTGCTCATGATAGCCGGAACGTTGCGTCTCGACCAGATTGTAAGTCTGCAAACAGCGTATCTTGCGGGCTGGATTCCTTCATGGAATATGTTCCTACAGCCGGTTGCGTTCGTCACATTTGTGGTTGCCGCGTTTGCTGAGACAAACCGGCTTCCGTTTGACCTGCCCGAGGCTGAGCCGGAGCTTGTGGGAGGCTATCATACGGAATATACCGGCTTAAAATTCGGCTTGTTTTTTTTGGCTGAATACACAAACATGATTACCTCCAGCGCGATTATTACCACGCTGTTTCTTGGCGGGTGGCATTTTCCGTACATCGAGAACCTTGGCATCGCGCCGTTTTGGATGAGCCTATTACAAGTGGGGGCATTCTGCGCAAAGGTCTTAGCTGTTTTGATGTTTTTTATCGTGATCCGGTGGACCCTGCCGCGGTTCCGATACGACCAATTGATGAACCTTGGCTGGAAGGTCATGCTCCCGCTGGCGCTGGCTAATGTTCTGGTAACCGGACTTATCTTACTCTTGCTAGAATAAGCCCTCAAAGGACTAAATGGCAAAAACTCGAAAAATAATTAGGACAAAGGATCTTACTTTTTGGCAAAAAATATACATTCCTGAGATACTAAAGGGATTGCGTATAACTCTTTCTCATATATTCAAAAAGAAGTCGACATATATGTATCCGGAGGAGCGATTTAAGCCGCCGGCGTCCTTTCGCGGTAGGCCTGTACTAGTAGAGGAGAATGGTACGGAACGGTGTGTCGCCTGCGGGCTTTGCTCTCGGGTCTGTCCTGCATTAGCTATTGAGGTACAGGCATCTGAAACAGAGCTTGAAAAGGAACGGTACCCCGTTAAGTTTGAAATCAACATGGTGCGTTGTATTTATTGCGGCTTTTGTGAGGAGGTATGCCCGGAAGAGGCGATTGTGATGAGCCAGGATTATGAGCTGGTCTTTAATAATCAAGAAGAAGCTGTGTTTGGTAAAGACAAATTGCTTACGCCTGCAGTAGAACTACATGACCGACTTGAATTCCTTCGCCAATATCGTTAATCCATAATAGGTTATCTAGACTTAATTAATGACAAAACAGAAGTATCCACCCCCGCCGCCAACTACCGGTCCCAGCTTTTCTCAGGTGCTGAGCGGCGCGACGCTTGGAGTAAATGCTTACCTCGTTAAAGTTGAAACACACATCGAACGTGCCATACACAAATTTTTTATCGTAGGATTGCCTGACAGCGCCGTGAAGGAGAGTAGCGAGCGCGTTCACGCCGCCGTAAAGAATTCGGGCTATCACTTCCCCAATCATCGCATTACGGTCAATCTTGCTCCTGCTGATATCAGAAAAGAAGGTTCAGCGTACGACCTGCCGATCGCCTTAGGCGTCATAACGGCAACGGGTCAACTTCAGTCAGAGTTGCTACAGCAATTCGTTGTGCTCGGTGAATTGTCGCTTGATGGTGTGCTCCGCCCGGTACATGGCGCATTGGTCATTGCTCTCGAAGCAAGGCTGAAGGGAATCAGAGGGATAATACTCCCTAAAGAAAATGCCCGCGAAGCGGCAATGGTCGAAGGCCTTGAAGTGTATCCTGTTGAAACACTTAAAGAAGCAGTTGAATTTTTAGCTGGCGAACATCAATTACTAAAGCCTTTCCACGTTGATTTGAAGGAAATATTTAATGCTAAACAGTCGTACCCACTCGACTTTGCGGATGTAAAAGGACAGGAAACCGTCAAGCGCGCACTGGAGGTCGCTGCTGCGGGCGGACATAACGCAATCCTCATCGGTCCTCCGGGTTCGGGCAAAACGATGTTAGCAAAGCGACTACCGACAATACTTCCGCCTATGGCATTCGAGCAAGCCTTAGAAACAACTAAAATTCATTCGGTTGCGGGTATGCTCCCACCAGATGCCGCCGTTGTTTCCATTAGGCCCTTCCGTTCTCCTCATCATACGATCTCTGATTCTGCTTTGGTTGGGGGAGGGACGATCCCGAGGCCTGGTGAAATCTCGCTTGCTCATCATGGAGTATTGTTTCTCGATGAGCTTCCTGAGTTCGCACGTAACGTATTAGAAGTCCTGCGGCAACCCCTTGAAGACGGCAAAGTTACCATCAGCAGGTCAAAGATGTCCGTTGAGTATCCCGCAAACTTTATGCTTATGTGCGCAATGAATCCCTGTCCTTGCGGCAACTACGGGAATCCGAACCAAGAGTGCACCTGTACTCAGTTGCAGATACAAAAATATGTTGGTAAGATATCCGGTCCCTTGCTTGACCGAATTGACATCCACGTGGAAGTTCCTGCGGTAAAATACACGGAGCTTTCATCAAAGCGGGTAGGGGAGAAGTCCCAAGACATACGCCTGCGGGTTATGGCGACGCAGACAGTCCAAAGCGAGCGATTTAACGACAGAAAGGGATTGTACTGCAATGCCGATATGGAATCGAAAGAGATCAAAGAATTTTGCCAAATCGACCAGAGTGGAACCGAGCTTTTAAAAATGGCGATGCAAAAGCTTGGCCTATCGGCAAGAGCGTATGACCGGATACTGAAAGTTGCGCGTACGATTGCTGACCTTGGAAATAGCGAATCTATTAAGCCGGAGCATTTAAGCGAGGCAATTCAGTATCGGAGTTTGGATAGAAATTTTTATAATACGTGATTTCAAAAAATGAATTTTTTTTCATTGTGCTCTTGTGAAAGGTACTACTATGCGCCCTCTAATTTGTCTCATGTTGTTTTTTACAGTATCATTCGGTCAAACAACTCAGTACGTCCCCCCAGTTTTTCCGGACACTGACCGTGCCGCAAAGGTCGAAGCGACCAGGACAATTGTCGATAAGATGTTTAAGGAGCATGCTGAGAATCAGCATCTCCCCGGTTTAGTCTACGGTGTCGTCCTGGATGGCAAGCTGTTGTATACAGGAGCCTTTGGTTACTCGAACCTTGAGAAAAAATACACTGCTGAAGCAACTTCTTTGTTTCGAATTGCTTCGATGAGCAAGAGTGTTACGGCTCTAGCCATATTGCAACTTCGAGATGTCGGAAAGCTGAATCTAGATGATCCCGCATCGAAATACATTCCTGAGATGAAAAAGCTGAAGCATCTGGCGAACGATGCCCCTGAGATCACAATCCGACACCTCCTCACACACGGCGCGGGCTTTCCGGAGGATAATCCGTGGGGAGACCGACAATTGGATGATTCCGACGCTGAGCTCCGAAAACTTATGGCGGATGGCCCTTCCTTTTCCAATGTGCCCGGAATTGAATACGAATACAGTAACGTTGGGTTCGCTTTACTGGGACAGATAGTTCAAGTTGTTTCCGAATTAAATTT
>DATCJD010000090.1:0-4821 GCA_036507435.1 Bacteroidota bacterium | reverse complement strand
CCGCCCTTCGCGAATGCGCGCACCTGGTCAACTGTCGCCATTGTTGTGTCGCCGGGGAACGTCGTCAACAGCGCGCCGTGTGCCCAGCCGAGCTTCAACGCTTCTTCCGGCGATTCGCCCGTGAGCAACCCGTAGAAGAATCCGCTCGCGAAACCGTCGCCGCCGCCGACACGGTCGAGCACGTCAAGTTTCGCCGTCGGAGCCGTGTACGTTTTTCCGTTCATCCACGCCACCGCGCTCCAACTATGCCGATTGGTTGAATGCACATCGCGCAGTGTCGTCGCGACCACTTTCACCTGCGGGTGCTTCGCAATCACCTTGTCGATCATGCCGAAGAACGCGCTGGGGTCGAGTTTCGATTTTGATTCGACTTCAGGACCCGGAATGCCCAATCCTTTTTGCAGGTCTTCCTCGTTTCCGACCAGCACGTCGGCATGTTGAACGATACGGGCAATCACCTCAACGGCTTTCTTCTGGCCGCTCCCCCTATCGGGCGACCAAATATCCCAGAGCTTTTGGCGGAAATTCAGGTCGAAGCTCACTACCGCCCCAGCTTTCTTCGCCGCTTTCATCCCCTCTATTATAAGCTCCCCGGTCGTCTCCGAAAGCGCGGCGAAAATGCCCCCGCTATGGAACCACCGCACGCCTCCGGAAGAAATCGTATTCCAGTCGAAATCACCCGGCTTGAGTTGTGCCGCCGCTTCATTCGCTCTATTATAGAAGACCACTGGAGCGCGAACGCCCTGCCCCCGGTCGCTGTACACCGTCGCCATATTGGGACCGTTCACGCCGTTATGCTTGAATTTTCTATAGAACGGCTTTACGCCCATCGCCCGCACGCGCTCGGCAATGAGGTCGCCGATGGGGTACTGCACCATGGCGGTTGCGATGCCCGTGTTCATACCGAAGCAATCGGCGAGGTTCGCCGCAACGTTGAACTCGCCGCCGCTCACGTGGATGTTGCACTCCGTCGCTTTGCGAAAAGGAATGACCCCCGTGTCAAGCCGGTGCACAAGCGCACCGAGCGATACGAAATCCAATGCCGCGTCTTTTTTAATGGTTAAACCCGTGCTCATGTGTTGCTCCTCATATGCTAAAGAATTTTGCACACCCCCTTATCCCCCTCTCACTGCGCACTTGCCCACACACGTCCCAAAGGGATGCCTTTGGCAAGAGGGGACTAAAAAACGCTCGTCATTCGAAGTCCCCTCTGCGTGTAAGCCTGCGTGTTGGCGAGAGGGGATTAGGGGTGTGTGCTATTCACGGTTTGCTATATTATTTCCCATTCCTGAGTCTATACAAATTTTGTCCTGCGTTTTCGACGACGAGTAAATCGGCGTTTTGCTTTGAGCGCCATTCATCCAGATTGATACTGCGATAATCGCGATAGCCGAGGTTGATGCGCTTGCAGGTTGCTTCCGGAATCGCCGTCGCCAGCGTGACGCTGATGCGCGGGCGCTCGACGCCGTTCTCGAACGTCCCGATGCCGCGCACATTCGTGGAGTGCGCGAGGATGAGCTTGTGCTCGTCCTTAAACTTGTCCCACTGTTTCGTGAAGTATTCGATCACGTGGTATCCGATTTTTTCGATTTCCTTGCCGTGCACAAAAGATATTTCGCGTATCTGGGGACCGTAGATAATCAACTCGCCGCCGTCCGCCACGACCGGCTCAAGCTTGTACATCGCCTTGCCGCCGACCCAGACTTCTTCATACAAATTCGGCGTAACGGCAAGAACCGTGCGCACGGGTTTATCCAGATACGTAATGTGCAGGCGCGCGGAATAATCCGCTGCGTGCGACCAAGTTTCCTTCGGTTCTCCGACGAACAAACACATCGGGTCGTCGCGGTCGTTCACCGCGAAGGCAAGGCATGTGCGCGGCGTGGTGATGAATTCGCACGCCCGGTCAATCACCCGCCTTGTCATCGTATCCTTCACGCCGTTGACGACAGGGTTCGTGATGATTGCGCCCAGCCAGTGAAACGCCTCCACCACTTCCAGCCCGGCGATGCCGGGGAAAAAATATTTGTTTCCGCCCGCGAATCCCATCGTCTCGTGCGTCACCACCGGCGAAACGATGAGCACATGGTCGTACTCGAGCACTTTCTTGTTGATGGTAACGCGGAGAGGCTCCGACGATATGCCGTTCGTGAGCCGCGAAATTTCCTCTGCCGGAATCGTCCCGATAGCAGCGAGCGCGGATTGAGTATTGTGTTCGTGGTTGAAAAACCGCACGTCCTTGTAGGTCGTCCGGTGTTCATCGGCGGTGATGCCGACATGCTTATAGATGCGCTCCGGCTCCATATCCGCATGTGTGCCGGTCGCAATCAAAAAATCAAGCGACTTCGCTTTGCCGAGCAATACACTGCACAGCGTATGAAAAAACAGGTCGATGCGCGCGTGCCGGGTGTGGTCGGGAATAAGCACCAGCACACGTTTTCCGGCAAGTCCGAGTGGCGCCAGCCCCTCTTCACAAATACTGCGCACGTCTGCATCGCTGAGCGCATATTCAAATGAACCTTTGCCTACCATTGTTTACCGCGCCTCCTCCCGCACCAGCGTTTTGAAACCTAACTGTTCAAGTGTCGCCTGGATGGAAACTTGCGAGGATGTTAATTCCACGGTGCGGGTAAAAAATTCGCGGCGGATTCTGTATTCCGCGCGTAGTTTCATAAAATACGCGCCTCGCTCGTTCGCACTTAACGCCACCGCCTCACGAAGCATCATATCATCCACTTCGATATCGTATCCCTGCCGCACGGCGAACGCAAGTAAATCGGTTTCGTCGGTCATATCCTCAGGCACAACGATAGGCATAAGTTCGGAAGCTTCGCGGGCGAGGTCAACAGTCCAGGCGTCGGTCGCATGAAGTAACGTGCATACGCGCTCGTATATCATTTTGAGGGCATTGATCTTGCCGTCAAGTGAGTAGCCTGCAATATGCGGCGTGCCGATCAAGACGCGGTGCGGAAGGTCGGCGTCAATTACCGGTTCACCCTCCCACACATCGAGAATTGCCGTCGAAAGGTATTTAGCGGAGAGCGCGGCGCGCAGGGCTTCGGTTTCCACCACCGCGCCGCGTGACGTATTCATCAAGACAGAGCCTTGCTTCATTTTCTGTATACGCGCCTCGTCGAAAAGATGATATGTCGCATCCGCGCCGCTTTTGGTAAGCGGGACGTGCAAGGAAATCATATCCGCCTCCATCAGGTCGTCTAACGTACGGAAGGAGGCGTCGCCGGTAGCGCGTGCGCGCGGCGGGTCGTTCAGCAGAATGTTCATGCCGAGCGCGCGGACAACACGTGCGACCTTCGTTCCGACATTCCCCACGCCGACGATGCCGAGCGTTTTACCTCGCAGAGTATCGCCCGTGCGTCGCGCCCAGACCAACAGCGCGGCGGCGATGTATTCCGATACGGAATTCGAGTTGCTCCCCGGCGCGCTGGCAAACGCAATGCCGCGCTCGTTCAGATACCCGAGGTCGATGTGGTCCGTGCCGATGGTGACCGTACCGACAAACTTGACGGCACTGCCCTCAAGCAACGATGCATCAACCCGCGTCTCCGAACGGACGATCAAGATCTCCGCCTCGCGCACGGCTTCACGCGTTACTTCGCGCGTATCGAGACTGACCACGTTCCCGATCCGGGAAAAAGCCTCAACTGCATGCGGGGTGTTTCGGTTGACGACGATTGTGGGCTTGTGGGGAATCATACGCCGGAGTATGCGGAGAACCCGCCGTCCAGAGGAACGACGACTCCGCTGACAAAGTTCGATTCAGGAGACAAGAGCCAGAGCACCGCGCCGGTGAGTTCTTTCGCTTCCCCGAAACGGCCTGCGGGAGTATGCTCGACGATTTTTTTTCCGCGGGGAGTCAACGTCCCGCCTTCTTTTTCGGTGAGCAAAAAACGGTTCTGCTCGGTCAGGAAAAAACCGGGCGCGATCGCGTTCACGCGGATGTTCGGGGAAAACTCTTGCGCCATGTACACCGCCAGCCACTGCGTAAAATTATTGACTGCCGCTTTTGCGGCAGAGTAGGCGGCAACACGCGTCAGCGGCTTGAACGCCGCCATGGACGAGATATTCAGAATCACGCCCTCTTTGCGGTCTGCAATCAGCTTGCCGAAGACCTGGCACGGTAGAATGGTGCCGAGCAGGTTGAGGTTGAATACCTGGCGCAAAGCATCCTCGCTCAGTTGGAAGAACGATTGCTCCGGGTTTGTGGTGGCTTTCGGGCTGTTTCCACCCGCGGCGTTAATCAGCGCATCCACCCTTCCGAATGTTTTCACAATTTCACCTGCCGCGAGTTCGAGCGCGGGTCTATTCAATACATCTGCGGTGAACACGGCGGCTTTGCCGGGAGTATTTTGGATTTTTTCTATTAACGATGTTGCGCGCGCGGGGTCGCGGGTCAGCAATGCGACGTTCGCGCCATTCTGCGCAAGAGCAAGAGCGATCTCACTGCCCAGCACGCCCGTCCCGCCGGTCATCACGACCGTCTTACCCGTAAAATTGTATGAAGGAGAAGAATTCATAGTTGAACTATCGCGTTACTTTATTGAAGAACCCCCCTCTATATCTCCCCCTTGAGGGGGAGAGGAAACACAACTATACCCCAGTAGCGACCCTGCCGGGCATTGTAATGCCGGAGCGAATTGTTCCTCTTTCGACTCCCAAGAATAACGGCTTGATGTGCCGCTCGAATAAATTCGTCGTGACGTTTGCTTCAACGGTCTCACGGCATTCTTTTAGCAAGCCGGTGTAGCGCGCGCCCATTTCCGCGGCAACTTTGAAACTCACATGCACCAGCTGGCGGAAATT
>DATCJD010000089.1:0-8779 GCA_036507435.1 Bacteroidota bacterium | reverse complement strand
ACGTCACCCACTCAACGAGTACGGGAATTAACCGGATAGACGCCATCGTGAGCAGAAAGCCCATGCATGTCTGCAACGTAAGCGCGGTGCCGACATACTCCGGCTCAGAAAGCTCCGTAATGCTGGCTGAGAACTGAGCGGAGTCCGCCACAATCGCAAAACCCCAGATGAGGCACAATAAGAATACGACGACGGGCGGCTGTCCGAATAATAATCCCACCGTGAGACAACACGCGCCGCTCACGAGCATCGAGATAATCGTAATCGTCGTTCTGCCGTAGCGGTCGGCGAGCACGCCCGCAAGCCAACTGCCGACGCCGCCGATACCGATCACGCCGAACGTGCCGACCGATGCCCACGTTCCCGGCGACTCAAGACCGCACGCCTCGAAACTCGCGAACAAGAACACGGAAATCCACGCCCACATCGCATATAACTCCCACATGTGCCCAAGATAGCCGAGGTTCGCCAGCCGCACTCCCCGGTCTTTGAGCGCGCGCCCGATGAAACGCCAGTCGAATTTCGCTCCCTTCGTTTGATACGGTCCATCCTGCACAAACAACACACATAACACGCCCGCGAGCACAGAGGAGGCAGAGGCAAACAGCATCATCTGCCGCCAGTCCCCGCCGCCGAGGGCATTCAACATATGCGGCGATGCCGAGCCGACCGTGAGCGCGCCCACCATCACACCGATCGCCATGCCCCTGCCCTCTTTGAACCACGACGCCATGAGTTTCATGCCGGGCGGATACACTCCCGCTAAACACAGTCCGGTTAAAAATCGAAGCACGAGAGCAGGTTCGACGCTGTCCGCAAACAAACCGATAGCGGCGTTGAACGCCGCGCCGGCACACGCGCAGACGGCGAAAAGCTTTCGTGTTTCGATGATATCAGAAAGCGTAAAGAGTGAGCTGAGGAAGGTGCCGATGACAAAACCGATTTGGACGGAGATGGTGAGCCATGCTTTGCCCGCGTCGGTTAACAACCACTCGGCAGAAAGAGAAGGAATGACCGCCGTTGCCGAGAACCAAAGTGCCATCCCGAGCAGTTCGGCAACCGACAAGACGGCAAGCATGCGGTATTTCATACCGTGGTTAGAATTCTAAAAACAAAGGCATCCCGCCGGAATGCCCGGCGGGACACCTTCGCATGAGTGTTGAGTTTTACTTCGTATCCAAAATCAGCGGTAAGCCGGATTTGCCGCCGCCGATAACGATGACTTTCGAGTTCGGCGAGTTCGCCAGTTTTTCCGTCGCTTCGATGCCCTTCCATGTCAACAATTGTTCGCTGAGGCCGCGCGCAACGATGATCTGGAAGTCGGAGATGCCCTGCGCCTCGATACGTTTGCGGTCGGCTTCCTGCTTTTCCTTCGTCAGCACGAACTGCATCCGCTGGCTTTCCTGCTCGGCGCGGAGCTTTTCTTCGATGGACGCCGTTAACCCCGCGGGCAATCCGACACGCCGGAGCGGCGCCGCCTCAATGGTAAGTCCACGCGGCTCAACAAGTTTCTCCAGGTCTTTCAGAACCTGCAGGGCGAGCATTTCGCGCTCAGACGTATACAACGCCCGCGCGTCATACCCCGCCGTTACGCCGCGCACCACAGACCGGAACTGCGGTTCGAGGATGATCTGCACATAATTCTCTCCGATGGTTTTGTACACTTCCGCCGCCGTTTCCGGGTTCAGGTGAAACAACGCGCTGACTTCCAATTGCACCATCAACCCTTCCTTCGAAGGTACATCCATCACCTCTTTAATTTCCTGCGTCTTGACGGAGAACTTTATGGCGCGCGCGAGCGGGTTGATGAAGTTAATACCTGCCTTCAGCGTGTTATCGGAAACCGTGCCGAAGAAATCCACCACCCCGACGTTCCCTGCGGGCACGACCGTGAAGCATTGCGAGATCGCGACGAGCACAAAAAATCCCATCACCGCGCCGGCGATGTTTGCCGTCGTTTTGTACATCGCGTTGAATTGTGTTTTCTTCTTCGCCGTCTGCCACGCAAAAAATGCGATGACGATAACGAGTAAACTGAGAATGAATAACATAGCGGCCTCCTTAGTTAGTTTTTATTTCTTTCATTCCGTACTCCACATTCCGAAATGAACATCATCCTTCCCCGCGCTTGACGGTGAACTTAAACGTGCTCCCCTTCCCCATTTCGCTCTCCACCCAGATGCGCCCGCCGTGCGCTTTAATGATCTCGGCGCAAATCCACAATCCCAAGCCTGAGCCTTTGATGTCCTTCGCCTTTCCCGAATCGACGCGCGCGAATTTTTGAAACAACCGGCCAATTTGATCGGTGGGAATTCCCAAGCCCTGGTCCGTAATGGAAAACAACACTACATCGGGTTCGTCCTTGAGCGGCGCAACTTGTACGGAGACCTGCCCGCCGCCCGGCGAATACTTAACGGCGTTGGAAATAAGATTCTGCAACACCTGCCGCAGTTTTACCTGATCGCCCCGCACATAGGATGCATCAATGTCAACGGCATACTCAAATCTATGCCGCGACGTGATTTTCGCCATCGAGAGCGCGTCTTTTAACACCCCTTCCACGTTGACAATCTTAAATTGGTAGGTCAATTGTCCGGATTCGATCTTCGCGATGGAAAGCGTATCTTCCGCCAGCTTGCTCAGTTTGCCCGCCTGGTCAATAATGATGGCGAGGTATTCGCGGTAGCGTTTTGAGGAGGTCGGGTCTTCTTCTTTCATGAGGGATTTTGCGGCGAGCATGATGGTGGAAAGCGGCGTCCGGAAATCGTGCGAAACAATACTCACGAATTCCGTCTTGAGCTGGTCGTGCTCCAGCAAGCGCTCGTTCGCGCGTTTAATCTCCTCAAAGAGCCGCGCATTCTTAATCGCGCCGCCGATCTGGTCGCACAGGGTCTGCACCACGAGCACATCCACCTCGTCAAACGCGTTCACCCTGCTTTCTTCAAAATTCATAACGCCGACGACGACGCCGTCGATCATAATCGGCGCGGCAAGTTCCGCGCTCGTATCCTGGTATTGGTAGGCGAGATAGCGCGAATCGTTGCGCACATCGTTGATGAGCAGGTGCCTGCCGTTGTTCGCCACCCAACCGACAATACCCTGGCTTACATGCTGGCGGTAGCCGGTCGGGAGAAAATCGTTGTAACGCCCGGCTTGTGCGGAAAGCACTAATTCCTGAGCGGCATGGTCGAGCAGAAAAATCATCACGTCGAAATAGTTAAATTGCTTGCGAATTGTCTGCGCGGCGGAATCGAGCAATGCCCCAGTTTCGACGGCGAACGTCAAATTGCGGGCGACGCGGTTAACGAGTTCGATTTGGTTCGCGCGCTTGTGCTCCTTGTGAAGCACGCCGGTGTTCGCCAAAGCGAGAGCCGTCTGCGTGCCTAGTAGTTGCGCGAGCCAGAGGTCCGTGTCTTCGTAGCGGTTCGGTTCGGTCGAACCGAACCCAATCACTCCGATGACGCTATCGGTCGTCTTCATCGGGACCACGAGCACGGACTTGACGCCTTTTTCCTTCAACGATGTTTCGACAGCCGTCGGCGCGACGGGGATCGAGTTGAGGTCAACGGTGAGCGTGGAGTTATTCTTCAACACCCATCCGGAAACGCCCTCGTCAACGGAAAAATGTGTCTGGTCGAACATCAGCGGATCATCAGGCGGACAAATGCAAAATACGTCGTACTCGGTGCGTTCGTTCGTCATGAGCGAGACGAACGCGCATTCGCCCGGCATCACGCGGCGTACCTCGTTACGAAGCACCTGTACGACTTCTTCGGCTGAGCGCACCGCTCCGATCTTGAGCGAGAGGTCGCTCATCATGTTAATACGCTTGCCGAATTCCTCCGCCGCCTGCAATTTTTGTGGAATGCCTTCGGACGAGAAGGAATGTAACCTGTCGGGTGATTTTGGAGTAGTGCTCATAAAATTTCACATATTGCTTCTCGATTACCTCTTTACTTTTTTCGTACCTTCTCCTCATTAATAACGGTAACACTTTTTACTTTTTACTTTTTACTTTTTACTTTTTACTTTTTACTTCTTCACCACCTCTCCCATCACAAAGGGCTTTTCCTGTTTTTTGTGTAGTGCCGCTATAACCTTATCCGCATTGGTACGCCCTACAATCAGCACTAAACCAACGCCAAGATTAAGCGCTCTACGCATGTCGTCCTCCGGGACATTTCCGGTTTTCTGAATCAGTCTAAACAGCGCCGGGCGTTTCCATGCCTGCCAATCGATGTTTAATTTCAGCTTCTTGGGGATAACGCGCATGGTGTTTCCCTCAATGCCGCCGCCCGTAATGTGGGACATGGCTTTCACCTTGAATTTCGCAAGCAAAGGATGGACTGCTTTATAGTACGACCGGTGGACGGCAAGCAACGCGTCGCCCAGGGTGGTTTCGAGTTCATCGAGTGTATCCTTGAGGGAAAATTTCTTAAGAAGCACGGCCCGTGCGAGTGAGAAGCCGTTCGTGTGCAAACCGGTCGAAGGAAGCCCGATGAGGACGTCCCCTGAAGCTACCTGTTTCCCGTTTAAGATCCTGTGCTCGCCAACAACTCCGGTGATGGCGCCGGCGATGTCGTATTCGCCCTCCGCGTACATGCCGGGCATTTCCGCCGTTTCGCCGCCGATAAGCGCACAGCCGTTTTCCTTGCACGCCTTCACGAAACCCAAAATCACCTGCTCGCCTACGCCGGGATGCAGTTTCCCCGTCGCAAAGTAATCCATAAAATAGAGCGGTTTTGCACCGCACACGAGAATATCGTTCACGCAGTGGTTGACGAGGTCCTGCCCCACCGTGTCGTGGCGGTTCATCGCAAAGGCGATTTTTAATTTCGTGCCGACGCCGTCAACACTCGTCACCAGCACCGGCTTTGGTATTCCTTTGAACGACGCCCGGTAGAACGCCCCGAACATCCCGATATCCGCCAGCACGTTGCCGTTGAACGTGGAGCGCACGTTCTTTTTGATGCGGCGGACAAGCTCCTCGCCCGCTTCGATATCGACACCGGATTCTTTATACGTCGTCATGAATTTCCAGTTGAGTCATGCAAGATAGTTTTTTTTTGGGGGCTGAACAAGTGAAATCGAGAGCGCATACAGCACACGGTGTGGTGTCAGGAGTTACCTCCTGACACTAATGACCCGCACGTGTAGCGTGGTGCTCACCGCCGCTTCCTTGCTTAAATCTTTTCGCTTCGGTATATTAGACCGAGAATCGTTCTCGAAATTCAAACACCTATGCGCACCATAGAACTCGAAGGCAATCTCGAACCGATCCGCGTCGGTACCATTATTTGTATCGGACGAAATTATGCCGAGCACGCGAAGGAAATGAAGTCCGACCTCCCGGAAGTGCCGATGTACTTTCTGAAACCGCCGAGCGCGCTCGTGCACGACGGCGGGAGCATCGTGATTCCCTCCATTAGCAAAGACGTGCACCACGAAGTCGAGATGACCGTGCTCATCGGCAAGGGCGGAAAGAATATCCCGCGCGACGCCGCCTTGCAACATGTCTCCGGCTATGGCGTAGGATTGGATATGACCATGAGGGATGTGCAAGCCGAAGCGAAAAAGAAAGGCATGCCGTGGGCGTTGGCAAAGGGATTCGACACCTCCGCGCCGGTGTCGCGGTTCATCCCCGCATCGAACGTCCCCAACCCGCAAGCGATGTTGCTCGAACTCAACGTGAACGGCTCCGCCCGTCAGCGCGGAACCACGCAGGACTTGATATTTCCGGTGCAGAATCTTATCGCCTACCTGTCTCAATTTATAACACTCGAACGGGGCGATGTCATTTATACGGGCACGCCGGAGGGAGTCGCTCAGGTAAAGTCCGGCGATACGCTTTCCGCCGCGCTCAAGAACGGCTCCGGGCAAACCGTCGCTTCCTTAACTGTGAGGGTGCAGTAAGGATGGGATTTTCCGACAAGCTCAAGCAGTTCCTGAAAACCTACTGGACAGCTATTCTTGCTTGGGTGGTTATTATCGTTGGCGTGGAAATAGGCTTGTACTATGGTTTCGACGAAGGCATTCTCACGCTCGTCGCTCTGATTGTCGGATTCCTTGGGCAAGCGTTCGCCGCTCTCATCGCGTGGATCGGGCTTCTTCCTTTGGTGGGACCCATCGCCGCAAAAGTTCTCTCCCTCCCGTTCATCTGGCTGTTAAACGGCATCGGCTACCTCGTCACGATTGTCGCCATCAAGCGCGGGTATCCGAAGGAAGTCCTCAATTATCGCGTCCTCACCATCACACTTCTCGTCGGCATCACGATTGGATATATCCTGGGGAAAATTTTGTAGCTGAGAATGTACTGTCCCCCTCGCCGAGGGGGATACAGGGGGAGGATCGGCTCTCGCTCGTTGATTTCCTCTCCAAAATTTCGTTAATTCAGTGAGGTAGCCTCGCGCTACCTTTTTGTTTAATTTGAATCGAACACGGAAAAAGTGGATTGAACGGATCTCCACAGATGACATTCTAAAAAATCCGATTTTATCAGTTGTTTCCGCCTTTTCAGTGTCCTATTTCTTTTTTTATATGAACGAACTCTCAAAAGCATACAACCCTAAAGACGTCGAAGACAAGTGGTATTCCTACTGGGAATCCAACAAGCTTTTCCACGCCGCCGTTAATAAAGAGAAGACGCCGTACACCGTCGTCATCCCGCCGCCGAACATTACGGGCATCCTCACGATGGGGCACGTGCTGAATAATACCATTCAGGATATTCTTATCCGATGGAAGCGCATGCAGGGCTACGAGGCGTGCTGGATACCGGGCACCGACCACGCCGGCATCGCCACGCAAAACGTGGTAGAAAAATCTCTCGCGAAAGAAGGCATCAACCGCCACCAGTTGGGCAGGGAGAAATTCGTGGAGCGCGTGTGGGCGTGGAAAGAAGAATACGGCGGCACGATCATCCGGCAGTTGCGGAAACTCGGCGCCTCATGCGATTGGGAGCGCGAGCGCTTTACGATGGACGAGGGACTTTCCAACGCCGTGAAGGAAGTTTTTATCCGGCTGTTCGATAAAGGGCTGGTCTATCGCGGCAAGTATATTGTCAATTGGTGCCCGTTCCACCGCACAGCGTTGAGCGACGATGAGGTAGAACATTCGGAATCGCAGGGGAGCCTCTGGCACATCAAGTACCAAATCGAAGGCTCGAAAGAATTCGCCGTCGTCGCGACCACGCGGCCTGAAACAATGTTGGGCGACGCCGCCGTCGCAGTCAACCCGAAAGACGAGCGCTACAAGAAGCTCGTCGGCAAGACGGCAATTCTGCCTATTGTTGGACGCAAAATCCCAATCATCGCAGATGATTATATCGACGCGGCATTCGGCACGGGCATGGTGAAGGTCACCCCGGCGCACGACCAGAACGATTTTTTGATGGGACAGCGCCACAATCTGCCGCAGATCAACATTTTCGAGGAAGACGGCAAGCTGAACGAATCCGTGCCGAAGCAGTACGAGGGCATGGACCGGTTCGAATGCCGCAAGCAGATTGTGAAAGACCTCGAGGCGCAGGGCTTCCTCTTGAAAACCGAGCCGCACACACACAACATCGGACGGTGCTACCGGTGCAACACTATAATAGAGCCGTACATTTCCGACCAGTGGTTCGTGAAGATGAAGCCGCTCGCCATGCCCGCGCTGCGCGTGGTACACGAGAAGCAAGTCCGCTTCCACCCCGAACGCTGGGTAAAAGTGTACGAGCACTGGATGACGAATATCCGCGATTGGTGCATCTCGCGGCAGTTGTGGTGGGGACACCGCATTCCGGTTTACTATGCGCCCGACGGAACCTACACCGCCGCGCGCAATGAAGCCGAAGCGCGCACGAAACTGAACCTCGATAAAAACATCGCACTCCGCCAGGATGAAGATGTGCTCGATACGTGGTTCTCGTCGTGGCTGTGGCCCTTCTCGACTCTCGGATGGCCCGAAGAGACTCCCGCCGTGAAGGAAGACCTTCGATACTTTAATCCCACGGACACGCTCGTCACGGGACCGGATATTATTTTCTTCTGGGTCGCCCGCATGGTCATGGCGAACATGGAAATCATGAAAGGACTGCCGGATAAAAACGGCAAGCCGCGCAACAAGAGCGAGGACTTGGTGCCGTTCCGCGATGTGTATTTCACGAGCATCATCCGCGACGCGCAGGGGCGCAAGATGAGCAAATCGCTCGGTAACTCGCCCGACCCGCTGGACGTTATCAACGAATACGGCGCGGACGCGCTGCGTTTTACGATTGCCTACCTCTCCCCACTCGGACAGGATGTGCTGTTCTCAACCGAGAAGTGCGAGCTTGGGCGCAATTTCGCGAACAAAATTTGGAACGCCGGGCGGTTTCTGCTCATGAACAAAGCAGAAATTTGTGGAACCGGTGAATTAGCGTTAGAGAAATTACCCTCCGAGCATCTCGACCTCGCCGATAAATGGATTCTCTCGCGGCTCAACCATGCCATACGCGACTACAACGACTCGCTCAACAATTTTCGTATCAACGAATCCACGAAAGTATTGTACGATTTCATCTGGCATGATTTCTGCGATTGGTACGTGGAGTTGGTCAAAACCCGCTTCTATGGCGATGAGCCGGCAGAGGTGAAAAAAATCGTCGTCCAGCGCGCGCTGTGGGTATTCGACCGCGCTCTAAGATTACTGCACCCGCACATGCCTTTTCTTTCGGAAGAACTCTGGCAGAATCTCACCGACCGCAAGGGCGCAAGCCTGATGCGGGCGGACTTCCCCGTTGCCGACGAGAAACTCATAG
>DATCJD010000088.1:0-2531 GCA_036507435.1 Bacteroidota bacterium | reverse complement strand
TTCGGGATATCATGGGAGAGAAGACCGTCCTCACCGGGTTTTATTCGTACGGTGAAATTTCTCCGTTTACGCCGAACGCAAAGTGCGAGCTGCACAATCAGACAATGACCATCACAGCATTCAAAGAGGAATAAGTCGTGGCGGAGATGCACAGCCTTTTAAAACGGCAACTAAAACGGTACGCAGGCAACCTCGATACCGTCGCTGGAGAGTACCGGCAATTTATCGACGAGGTCAACCAGGCGTATGTGCAGTTTGACGACGACCGCACCATGTTGGAGCGGTCGCTCGAATTAAGCTCCCAGGAACTGCTGCAAGCGAATTCCGAAATGCGGGCGATCTTGCAAGCTCTCCCAGACCTCTATTTTGTCCTCGAGGAAGACGGCACGATCCTCGACTGCAAGGGAGGACAGTCTATAGATTTTTTATTGCCGCCCCAACAGCTGCTGGGAAAGAAGATTCAGGATGTTCCGCAAGGAGCCATGGCGCGTATCTTTGAAGATGCCATTCAGCGTGTGCGCACAACCAATGAGATGGTGAATGTGGAATACGTCTTTGTCAATGGCGAAACGCATTATTATGAGGCGAGGCTGCTCCCGTTGCAGAACACGAAAATCATGGCCGTCATCCGGAATATTTCGGCGAACAAGCACGCGGAGACCGAATTAGCGGAGCAGCGCGCGTTCCTACGGCAAATTATCGACCTTGTCCCGGATTTCATCTTTGCGAAAGACCGTGAGGGACGTTTTACACTGGTCAACCATGCGGTCGCCGAAGCCTACGGAACGACAGTCGAAGCCCTTACCGGGAAAACGGACGCCGATTTTTACCCGCACGGTACCGAGGTGGAGCATTTCCGGAACGACGACCGTGACGTGATGGATTCAAAAAAGGAGAAATTTGTCCGTGAAGAGGTCATTACCGACGCGCACAAGAACGTCCACTGGCTGCAGACCATTAAGCGGCCCATTCTCTCCGCAGACGGAACGGCACGGCAAGTACTCTGCGTTTCCACAGACATCACCGAGCGTAAGCGCGCCGAACAAGAATTGGAAACCTCGCTCTCGTTGTTACAAGCGACCTTGGAATCGACTGCCGACGGGATTCTTGTGGTGGACGCCGCCGGAAAGATCCGAAGTTTCAACAGAAAATTTGTCGAGATGTGGCACATACCGAATACCGTTCTCGCTGCGCAGGATGACGGAAAAGCGCTCACGTTTGTACTTGAGCAACTGAAAGACCCTGACGCGTTTCTCCAAAAGGTGCACGAACTGTACGCGAAACCGGAACTGGAAAGCTTCGACATCCTGGAGTTCAAGGACGGAAGAATCTTTGAGCGGTACTCGCAATCGCAATCTATCGGCGGAAAAAGTGTCGGGCGAGTATGGAGTTTTCGGGATATTACCGAGCGGAAAAAGTTAGAGGACCAGCTCCGCCACTCTCATAAAATGGAAAGCATCGGCACGCTAGCCGGGGGCATCGCCCACGATTTCAATAATCTGCTCGGCATCATCATGGGCTATGCCTCGACCATGGAGAACATACGAAACGGGTCGCCGGAAGTAGCACGCTGTCAGAACGCAATCATGAAAGCCTCCGAACGCGGGGCAAGCCTCGTCCGGCAAATGCTGACCTTTGCCAGAAAAACCGACGTGCGGTTCGAGCCGGTGAACATCAACATCGTCGTCAACGAGCTCAAGAAAATGCTGGATCATACCTTTCCCCGCACCATCGATTTTATGCTGAGCCTTGACGAACGGCTTCCGCTGATCGTTGCCGACCATAACCAGATTCATCAGGCACTGCTCAATCTCTGCGTGAACGCGAAAGACGCGGTGAATCAGAGCGGGACGATTACCATCCGGACGGATATCGTCGACGGGGAAGCGTTGCCGGGGCGCTTATCGAATAGCGATGCAGGGCAATATGTCTCGATTCATGTGACGGATACCGGCTACGGTATGGATGAAGCGACGCGCAGCAGGATTTTTGAACCGTTCTTTACCACGAAGGGGCTCGGCGAGGGAACGGGTTTAGGGCTTGCCGTGGTGTACGGCATCGTGAAGAGCCACCGCGGCATTATCGATGTCCGGAGTGAAGTCGGTAAAGGTGCGACCTTTTCGCTCTATTTCCCCGTCGCTCCTCAGGAAGTTGTTGAGGCTGTCGACCGTGACGATGACGAAACTGAGGTCCCCCGTGGCAACGAAACTATTCTTGTGGTCGAGGATGAAGAGTTGCTACGCAACCTATTGAAAATTGTTCTTGAAGAGAAGGGGTACGAAGTGTTGACCGCGCAAGACGGGCTCGAAGCGGTCGAAATCTATGCAGAACATCAACACGAAGTGGCGCTGGTGCTTACCGACATGGGCTTGCCGAAACTGAACGGCCGGGAGGCGTACAAAAGTATGAAAGCAATGAACCCGGACGTCAAGGTGATTATTGCAAGCGGATACCTTAGTCCGCATTTGCGCGCCGACCTGTTGCAGTATGGCGCGAAAGATTTTATTCAGAAGCCCTATATACCAACGGAC
>DATCJD010000087.1:0-3813 GCA_036507435.1 Bacteroidota bacterium | reverse complement strand
CTTGTCAATGGTGGCGGTCGGCGTCATTCTTGTCCAGAAGCGCGACGTTGTGCTCGGCTACCTCACGGAGAAATCCGAAGAAGTACAACAAGTGTACGAAAGTAATTTTCTCAAAGGCGCCATTACTCCGTTGCTCGACCATCTTGACCAGGATAATGTTTTACAGTTTGCGCTGTTCGGAACAATTCCGCTCGGCGACGATTCTGAAACGGCGTTGCGCGTGGACGAGACGACAGAAAAAGGATACACGATAGAATTAGGGAAGCCGTTAAAAGACGACCCGAACGCACGCGGCTCGCTGGAACCGAACGTAGCCGCATTGACTGTAAAAGCTTTTTACAACGAGATCCAGCCGACGACGCAACAGGAACTGATGATTGATTCAGTATTGCGGATTACCCAGCAACAACTTGTTGCGTCCGTGTTCATGGCAGAAGACGAAGCGCTAGCCATCGACCCGGGTTTGCCAAAACTTGGACGAATGACCGTCTCCAGTATCGCGGCTTGTCTGGAGCCGGTTCAGCGCGTGCGTTTTGAGAAATTTCTGCAAGCACGAAATGCACCCTATACCGTGGTACAGAAGGTTTTTGAACGCGATACAAAACGGCGTGTGCATGAAGCATTCGTCAAACTGCACGATGCACCGCGCCCCGAACAGTTCGTGATTGTCACGCCCGATACGCTTGTGTTACGCCAGTTGGAGTTTAATATCGACAGCTTGCGGAGAACCATACCGCATACAGGACAACGAACACGGATGGATTTCGGCAGGCTGACCAAACAATTCAGCCGCCCTAAAAGCGACCAGCAAGTGACGGTGGTTGGTACCCACCCAATGAAAGTACGAGGGGGCGACGGGTTCTTTAGTATCGAAATTGGAACAGGCACGTCGCAGGAACTACCGATAGACGACGTAAGCCTGATTGTGAAACCCCGGCACCCAAGGCCGAATGTGTATTTCTTCCAGAACCAGACGCCCTTCGAAGATAATTTCCATATGGTAGATTCAGTACCGTATAGTCAGGAACGGCTTGATTCCATGATACAGATGATTCGTATCGGTAAAGTCAAATCCTACGGTCCAAAGTTAGATAGCCTCATGCGCCATATCGAACAAGGACGGCTGAACAGAGAAGAATAACACGAGTACTCATGAACTTGAAGTACACACAAAACCCCAACCAATGGTTGGGGTTTTGTGTGAAAAATCCGTTCACCCTACAGATAGTAAGAGCATTATCCTTCCATTAAACGTTTCCGCTCGAACTCCATTCTAATTTTTGCCAGCCTCGGTGAAACGTTATATCTCTCGCATAGGCTGTCTATTGTATCGTCGTCGTGTATGGCTTGAATCCTGCATAAAGCCGCAAATAAATCTGCGCGTGCTTCCTCTTTCTTGGATTGCGACGCGCTCTTGAGCACGTGCCAGAGTTCATGGAACGCCCAATCACGACGCTCCCAGTAGCTCAGTTGTTCGTTCAGGACAATAACCTTATGGCTCTTATCCGCAACGGAAAAAGCGTTCACTCCGTCCTCTAAACGGGTCTTCACAGCTGTAATCCCTTCATCCGAACAAATTTTCTTGAAGCTGATTACACCGCCGTATTGGGACTTGAGTTCTTCGACAAAATCGACAACAGCGCTCATTTTTTCTTGAACAGTAAATCAATCAGCCCGATGATCCGCTCTATGTCGCCGGGTGGAATGTCTTTAAGCCTCTTGATCAACTTCTCGTAGCGGTCACGTTCGTTTTCCGTAATGTGACCGGGCATAGAGAAGTAGAGTGGTGAAGAATCGCTCACAACCCCCGCAGTGGGCGAGGCAGAGCGTTTTGCAATTTTCCATTTTCCATCCCGCGTTAACTCGATGGAATACCCCAGTTTCTTTTCGATAGCCGCTATCTGGTGAGGCCTCACGGCTTTCGACCTGCCTGTCCGCCAATTCGAAACAGTGCTCGGCCTGATGCCGATGTTGCCCGCAAGCTCGGCGTCGGTCTTGTGCTCAAGCCGAAGGATTTCATCCCACAGGAGTAAGAATTTTTTCGTTACTATCTTATTCATTATATGTCAGTATACAACATATGATATCTAATTGCAAAATATAAATAATACATTTTAATACATTTTTATCTTGACTTTTATCTAAAATGTATTATATTAGTATATAAATGTAATTAAATGATATATATTCTTGTGTTTTTCCTTTATAAATAAAGAGTTTACATGAAAATCACCCTCCAACACACGTTAGACGATACCACCAAAATAGGTGTGGAGTGCATCGTCCCTAAGGATATTAACAGAAAAGAGCTATCAACCGTTGTTCATTCGATGAAAAGTAGACTTGAAAAGAAGGTCGACGCGTTTCTGGCTCAACAGCCAGTAGATCAGAATTAACTCACAATCAACAAGAAATCATCAACCCATGCTGTGGGAATGCGGACAAATTGTTAATGGCGTACAGGAATACTGTGACGCATGCTGGAAGTGCAGTAGCCAATGCTCCACGTGTGGCGAGTGGTTCAACAAAGAGCACGTGGGACCACAAGGCTTATGTGTAGAATGCGAACATGAGCACATGCACAGAATGGTGTGTCAAGACTGCGACCATGAATGGAAAGTTTATGGATTCTCCGTTAGATGCCCGCATTGCGAATCCTTTCATATTGTTGTCGGAGGCTTCGACGACCTGTTCTATCAAGACCTTGTAGAAGAAAAGCAGATAGAATACATCAAGAAACTCCAAGCTGAACCGTTGAAAAGCATGCACGTGATGGAGCAATTGAAAAGGAAAAAAAAGAAGAAATATGCCAGTCCCGACGACAGCCGCAGACTTCAGCCCGTCGAACATTAAATCGCACAGACAACGTAATAACCATGAATATTTGTATGAAAAACAGACTCAAGCTCAGACGCAACGAAGAACTCCGGCAGGCATATTTTGCTTTGGTGAATCCGGACCGTAAGGGTGGTCCACTAACTAAGTACGATGCTCTGGAACAAGTGCTCAAGGTCGCGCGTGAAAAATATTTGATCACCTCGGAGAGTACGTTACAATTTATTATTTTCGGCTACGGATATTATAAACCGCGACATTGTAAAATTTCAGCAGGCTAATTTATAATCTTCAGTTTACAAACGCGATCCGGTACCGTATATTGTATGCAGATGAACGCTGGTTCGCGTTTGTATATTCAGAAAATATTTCTCAGTCTCCACCTAGTTTAAGAGTAACAATTATGAAACAACATAAACTAACCCACAAACAGTCGGCTACCCATAATGTAAGCGTCGGGGCACGTTTTACCGAAGACGACATCGTCAATGCAGTCGAAGTCATGCGCCAGTCCTTAAAGCAAAACGATGTACGCGTGGCGATGTATATCCTGAACGAACATAGCAAAAGTCTGGCGGCTGAGCAGGAGCGTCCCGCCAAAATACATTTGACCGAGGAGTATTTAGAACAACTTGCCCAAGAATACTTTCCCAAACCCCAAAAAATCGAGTCGCAAGGAAATCATGCCCATGATACCTCGGGACACGATGCCCGACAACAGTAATTTTTACGAAACTCTTGCTTATGTCCTCAACCATATCCTGTTTCCATATCAACGAGCATGGGTGCTTGACCGGTCCCGGTTTAAGATCGCCTGCAAGGCGCGGCAAATCGGACTGTCCCTCTGTCTCGGACTTGAAGGCTTACTCGATGCCATCGCGGGGCAGTCGGTCTTCTACGTCTCGCGCACGGAACGGCAAAGCGTTTACCTTCTTGAAAAATTTTATCGCTGGTGTGATTTTTTTGAACGCAGTGGTT
>DATCJD010000086.1:0-2816 GCA_036507435.1 Bacteroidota bacterium | reverse complement strand
CCCGGACTTTTACCTCAACGGTAAGGTGGAAATCCGCGAAGTGATGATTCTTCCCGCGCCGTAAGCGAACACATGACACAGCAAAGCACTGAAACACGAAAAATAGCTGAACATCTTTTCCGGCGAGAGGCGGGGCGCATTGTATCCACGCTGACACGGGTATTCGGCTTCGACCGGATAGAATTGGCTGAGGATGTCGTTCAGGAAGCGTTATTGCGTGCGCTTCAACAATGGCCGTTCGGCGGTATTCCGGATAACCCGCCGGCATGGCTGATGCAGGTGGCGAAAAACCGCGCACTGGATATTCTCAGACGCGAGAGGAATTTTCGAGAGAAAGAATCCGATCTTGCAGTAGAAATTCTTCACGCACATCCGCAGGAGCATGAACATCTTTTTCTTGAGGACGAGATTCAGGATGACCAATTGCGGATGATGTTCGCGTGTTGCCATCCGGCTCTCTCACAAGAGTCGCAGGTCACCCTGACGCTCAAGACACTGTGCGGGTTTAGCTCTGCTGAAATTGCACGAGCGTTTCTCACCAATGAAGAGACAATCAATAAAAGGTTGGTGAGAGCAAAACAGCGTTTGAGAGAAGTGCAGATAGAATTGGAAATTCCTTCCGGTAAAGAGTTAGCCGCCCGGTTTGACGCCGTCTTGCAAGCGTTGTATTTACTCTTTAATGAGGGATATAAAGCCTCGCACGGAGATGATTTAATCCGAAAAGAACTTTCAGACGAAGCGATTCATCTTACGCGCGTTCTTGTTAACCATGCGTCTGGGCAAACACCACCGGCGTTCGCCTTATTAGCTCTTATGCTCTTGCATGCGGCACGGTTTCCTGCCCGCGTGGACGACCGGGGGGATCTCCTCCTTCTCAAAAATCAAGACCGCTCGCTGTGGGATAAGAACATGATCGTTGAGGGCTTAGCATATTTAGACCGTTCGGCGGATGGAGATCGGGTTACGGAGTATCATCTGCAAGCCGGTATCGCCGCCTGCCATTGTCTCGCGCACAACTACGATGCAACCGATTGGAAACGAATTCTCCTGTTATACGATATGCTGTTGCAGGTGAATGATTCTCCGGTCGTTTTGTTGAACAGGGCTGTTGCGCTCTCAAAAGTCAACGGAGCTGAAGCGGGTATCGCCGCCATTGAAGACATTCGAAACCGCAAGCCGCTCGATTCTTACTATCTGTTATATGCCGCCTTGGGGGAATTATACTTTGAACTGCAACAGTACGAGGAATCCGCTCGTCATTTCCGCAAGGCATTAGAACTGACAAACGTTCGGTCGGAGCAGGCGTTTCTTAACAGAAAGTTAGAGGATTTATCAAACATCAATTTTAATTAAGCGAGGAACAGCCGTCAGGACTTCGTGAAAAACTTTCCCGGCAGTTGCCTGACTAACCCTTTGAATTCCAGAGAGAGTAAATTCACAAGTGCGTCGGTTGGAGAAATGTTGGCGTCCTCGGCGATGGTATCGATGTGGGTAGGGTCGGTTGTAAGAACGCCGTAGATTTTTTGCTCGAAGAGCGTGAGTTCGACCATCGCGGCTGGCTCCCGCTCTTTTTTTATTGCTCCTGCCACGCGAAGCTGTAGCTCATCCAAAATATCATCGATGTTGGTGATCAGTTTTGCCCTGCCTTCTTTTATAAGCTTATGCGCTCCCTGGCTCCGTTTCTCAATGATACTTCCCGGCACGGCAAAGACTTCTCTGTTTTGATCGAGCGCGGTTGATGCGGTAATCATAGCGCCGCCGTCTTCCGGCGATTCAATAATGACTGTGCCGAGCGTCAGCCCGCTAATAATGCGATTGCGGCGCGGGAAGTTTGGCGCGTCGGGTTTGGCGCCCATCGGGAATTCCGATACCACCGCTCCATCAACGGCAATTTTCTCCAGCAATTTTTTATTTTCCGGCGGGTAAGGAACATCTAAGCCGGATCCAATGACTGCGATGGTTCTTCCGCCTGATTTAAGTGTAGTCGAATGCACGATCGTATCCACGCCGCGTGCCAAGCCGCTCACCGTCGGAATGCCGAGCTTTGCGAACTCCTTGCTGAATTGTTCTGCAATATGCTGTCCGTACGAGGTCGGGTGCCGCGTGCCGACGATGGCAATAGACTGTGAGTCCGTTGTCTCAAACGCGCCTAGCACAAATAAAAATGCCGGCGGGTCGTATATTTTTTTCAGCAGGGCGGGATATTCGGCGTCCCAGAGGGTAATGATTCGACCGCCGATTTTATTCAAGCGTTTGAGTTGTTCGTCGGCAAAGACTTCGCCGTTGTTATGGTGAACGATGTTCGACGCTAGTTTTTTGTCTATACCGGTGACTTTGATCAGTTCGCGCGGGGTTGCATTCAACACGTCGGCAGGGTCGCCGAAGTGGTTTACGAGAGCGCGAATTTTCAAGGGTCCTATTCGCGGAACGGAAGAAAGCCGGAGGAGGTCGCGAACGTTGAACATGGGTGGGGAGATGCGGTCGGTCATTCAGTCAGAGCAGTGAGCTGTTTCGATTATTGTTTGATGTCAACGGACAATCCATCCACCACAGCAATAATAATGGTGTGAACGGGCACATCCTTGCGCTGTAAGAGTTGCTGGGCGGCGGCGCCTTCCTGCACAACCAGTACGGTATCGCCTACTCCGGCATCGACGTGGTCGATCGCCAACATGTCTCGACCGATCGGTTTCCCGTCAAGGTTGATCGGCTGAACGATGAGAACTTTGTACTCCTGCAAGCTCTCATGTTTTTGGGTTGAGACAATGGTTCCTGTGACTTTCGAGAGGGTCATTTTGTTTGCATCCGTTTCAGGT
>DATCJD010000085.1:0-4084 GCA_036507435.1 Bacteroidota bacterium | reverse complement strand
ATACAAAGTCTGGCAACAGGGGAGTCATCCGGAGGCTATTACCAGTCAAAAATTCTTCGTACAAAAACTCAACTATATTCACGAAAACCCAGTACGTAAAGGATATGTTGAAAAACCTGAGCATTGGGTTTATTCAAGCGCACGGAACTATTTTTTGGGTGATGATACTATCATCAAAATTGATAAACTGGAGTAAAACTCCAGATGGGGTATGCTTCGACAGTGCAACTGTCGAAGAACACCCAGATTTTCAGTTGTTCGACAGTTATACTGTCGAACGCTAACAGTTCACTCAGAGGAGTCATACCATGAGAATATTTTTCGTAATTCTTTTTTCAGTCCTCGTTTCGCTTTCTCTTACCGCACAAGTCACCGTCATCAAAGCGGGTAAGATGGTCGACCCGAAATCCGGGGCGGTGCTTTCGAATCAAACCATCCTCGTGGAGAACGGCAGAATTACATCGGTCGGAGCAAACGTTTCTCTACCACGGGACGCGGTTGTCGCAGACCTCTCCGGTTACACTGTTCTTCCGGGCTTAATTGATTGCCACACGCATGTGCTGTTACAACCGGAAGACGAGGGCGCAGTGCCCCCTGTGATTACGAAGTCGCAGGCGTTCCGCACGGTGCAGGGCGTCGCCGCGGCGAAGAAGGACCTTGAAGCCGGCTTCACAACGATGCGCGACGTGGATAGCGAGGGCGCGGGTTTCGCAGATGTCGCCATTCGCGACGGAATCAACAAAGGCATCATACCGGGACCGCGGTTCTACGTTTCAACGTACGCGTTGACCATTACCGGCGGACATATGAACCTGAGCGGCTTGAACCCCGACCTCAGCCTGCCCGACCCTGCTACGATTACCGATTCTCGCGATGCGATGATTGCCGAAGTGCGACGCGAAATTAAATACGGCGCCGACTGGATTAAGCTCTATGCGACCGGTACATTGCGCCATGTAAATCCCATCACGTTAGAATCTCTCAGTCAAGTCTCCGTTGAAGACGTGCAGGCAATCGTCAACGAAGCAAAGCGCTGGGGCAAGGACGTTGCGGCGCACGCTTATGGAGGCGACGGCGCGAATAACTCTATTCTTGGCGGTGTGAGGTCAATCGAACACGGTATGTTGATGGACGATGCAACGATTCAACTACTTGTCAAACATGGAACGTACTGGTGCCCCACACTCAGCGTCTACTTTCCCCATGACCCCAAAGACCTGACGGACATGCGCAAACGTATCATCCAAAACCATAAAGAAGTGTTTCAGAAAGCGATGAAGGCGGGAGTCAAGATTGCCTTTGGAACGGACGTCGGCGCGTTCGAGCATGGAACCGGCGCGCAGGAATTTCTCCGCATGGTGGAGTACGGCATGAAGCCGATCGACGCCATCCGCTCGGCAACACTCACCGCCTCAGAACTGCTCAGGATGGAGAACTTCATCGGCACCATCGAACCCGGTAAGCTCGCCGATATAATAGCAGTAGAGGGAAATCCGGTTGACGATATCAAAGCGTTGACGAGAGTCGTTTTTGTCATGAAGGACGGTAAAGTCTTTAAAAGCGTTACGCAATAGCGCCTTTTTTCAGCAATTCTTTAGCATATTCAAACCTTTTTCACGTCGCCGGAATCTTATGTAAGAGGAATTCCGGCGATGTTCATTGAGACACGACCTGCAGTTTCAAATACACGGGAGTTAGTCCTGGGAAGCACCGAAACCACGAATCTCACGCCTGTGGTTCGCCTTGCACAGCAAGGCGACCGGAGGGCATTCGAACAATTGTACCGCGAGCATGTCGGGCGTGTGTACGCAGTATGTCTCAGGATTTGCGCAGACACGGGACGCGCAGAGGAGTTAACACAGGATGTTTTCGTTCGCACGTGGCAGGTACTGCCCTCGTTTCGCGGAGAGAGCGCGTTCTCATCGTGGCTCCACCGGCTCGCCGTCAATGTCGTGCTGGTGGATTTTCGTTCTCGACGCCGACGCACAGCGCGTGTGCAATCCACGGACAACATCGAACTCTACGATAGCCCGGAACACTCGACCGCTCCCGGCACTTCACTCGACGTAGAAGAGGCAATCAAAAAACTGCCGCCGCAAGCGCGTACAATTTTTGTTTTACATGACATCGAAGGATATAAACACGAAGAAATTGCAGAACAACTTGAGCTTGCCGTCGGAACTTGCAAAGCCCAGCTCCACAGGGCACGGAAGCTCTTGAAGGAGGTGCTTGAATCATGAATTGCAACGACGTACAACAACTTCTCAGCGAATATCTCGACGGCAGTTTGCCGGCACAACAGCGGGAAGCTGTCAACATACATCTTGAAAGCTGTGTATCGTGCAGAGCGGAGCTTCAACAATACCAGTCTTTGCTTGCCCGCACAGCTCATTTGCCAAAAGACATAGCGCCCTCTCGTGACTTGTGGGGCGGCATCTCAAAGCGCATCGGACCGCAAGAACAAACTCAGTCCCCCAACGTCATCCATCGAGAAAACAAAACGTTTTGGCGCAATCGTGTATTTGCCATCGCCGCGACTGTGCTCGTCATGATGGGCGGAGTTTGGATTGCCACTCGAACATCCTCTGGCTCATGGAACGTCGCAAGCCTGCAGGGTTCGATACAAGTCGGCTCGGCGGAAATAACAACGGAAGGAAAGATTCATGTCGGCGAGATGCTTCAAACAGATGAAGTCTCGCGCGCGCGCGTGGAAGTCGGACTGATCGGCCATGTGGACGTGGAGCCGAATTCCCGCTTGCGCCTTGTGGACGCCAGTTTAACTGACCACAGGCTGGCGCTTGACCGCGGCACCATCCATGCAACCATCTGGGCGCCGCCGAGGCTTTTCTTCGTTGAAACACCTTCCGCGCTTGCAGTTGACCTCGGATGTGTTTACACACTACAAGTTGATAGCGCGGGCGCAAGCATGTTGGAAGTCACATCGGGCTGGGTGTCGCTGGAGTTCGGCGGCAGGGAATCCATTGTTCCCGCGGGCAACGTATGCGCAACGCGCCCCGGATTCGGTCCGGGCACGCCGCACCGGGATGACGCTTCCGAGTTATTCAAGCAAGCGCTCGCACAGTACGACTTCGAGCACGGCGGCACCGATGCTTTGACAACAGTTCTCGCAAACGCACGCAACATTGATTCCATTACGCTCTGGCATTTATTGTTCCGTGAAACCGAAAGCCAACGCGCCGCGGTGTACGACCGTCTTACCGAACTCGTACCCCCGCCAAACGGCGTTACCCGCGATGGTATGCTTGCCGGCGACCCGGACATGGTCAAAGCGTGGCAAAAGCTTTTGAATCTCGGCGTCAAGCCGTGGTGGAAATTCTGGCAGATGTAGAAACTAAATTACCACCTCTTCCGTAATGTTAAGGAGTGTTCACATGAAAGACCGACGATTCGTTCTTTTCCTCAGTATGTTCAACATGCTGTTGCTGTGCGCCATTCTGGCGCAGGGCAACTCAGCTGTCGCACAAACTGACCCGACAGTTGTGCGCGCCCGGCTCTTCGAGATTCTTGATGAACGGGGAACAGTCCGCGCGCAGATTAAAGTGGAATCGGACCCGGACGCGGTTGTGCTTCGCCTTCGCGATGCAAACGGCAATGTGCGCGTCAAGCTCGGCGCTACGGAGATAAGCTCTGGGCTGGTCTTATCGAACGATGTCGAGGAAACGCTCGTACACCTTCTTTCTAAACAGGGAAACACGACCATGACATTAACAGATAAGAATGGACGCCAACGAATCATCACGCCATGAAAAAGGTAACGCCATGAAAAAGAATTCAATGAAATTATTAACGGCTTTTTACGTATCCGTGTTCCTGTTGGCACAAGCGACTATGCTAAACGCTCAGGACAAGAAATCCATCACCTATATTTGCCCGATGTACTGTACCGATGAAGCCTCATCGAAAGAAGGCGCGACGTGCTCCATCTGCCGCATGGAGTTGGTAGATAAAGCAGTCGTCGAAAACCCCACAACGCATAAACTGATCTTCCCCCGGCAGGCGTTCGACCTGATGAACAAAGCAAAAGACGTTGTCGTGCTTGACGTCAGGACGGAGGGCGAATACG
>DATCJD010000084.1:0-6991 GCA_036507435.1 Bacteroidota bacterium | reverse complement strand
GTGCTCATTAATAACGCCGGCGTGTACATGAAACGACGCGAGCTTACCGAGGACGGCTTCGAGACGACGTTTCAGGTAAACCATCTCGCACATTTCTTGCTGACGCATTTACTGCTTGACTTGCTCAAGAAAAGCGCGCCCTCGCGCATCATCAACGTCAGTTCAATGGCTCACTCCAACGCTAAACCGGATTGGGGAAATTTGCAGGACGAAAAAAAATTCGGCGGCTACGGCGCCTATTCGCTCTCGAAGCTCGCCAACATACTGTTCACCTACGAACTCGCTGAGCGCCTGAACGGAACCGGCATCACGGTCAATTGTCTTCACCCCGGCGTGATTTCAACAAAACTGTTGCATACAGGCTTTGGAGGATTTGGCGGTTCGAGCGTCAAAAAAGGCGCGGAGACAATCGTCTATCTTGCCCGCTCGCCGGAAGGCGGCAAGGCAACGGGCAAATATTATGTCTGGAGTAAAGCGGTGGATTCCGCTTCGGTCACGTACGACCGAAACCTGTGGAAAGAATTCTGGAGCCTGAGCGAAAAGCAGGCGGGAATACTTTCACAACAAGAATAAATGTCGAACTGCGAATTTCCAATTTCGAAAGAAACGCCTTCTTCACTTCGTCATTCAACACTCCTTGTTCGACATTCGATATTGCTTTACCTCACTAATACAAGAACATCGGCTTGCCGAGGAGATGCGCGACCTTCGGGCGGTACTGGTGTATATCGTATAACTCGTCCACGTCGAGCCGCTTGACGCCCTGCGTAATTGTTTCAATCGGCACCGTTGTGTACTTACCCTCCCGCAACGCTACCATCTTACCATATTCTTTTTTGAGCGCAAGGTCGGTCGCCAAACTTGCATAACTGATAGCGGCCATGCGGTCGAGCGCGTCCGGCTCGCCACTGCGCATAAGGTACGCCACGCGCTGGTACACAGTATGCACACCGAGCAATTTGTGCAGAGCTTGCTCCGTTACCTCGCCGATACCGCCTAATTTTTTATGGCCGTAGGCATCTTCCTCGCCGTATTCCACCACCTGCCCGCCAAGCAGATGCGCCCCTTCGGAAATCGTCATAATGGCGTAATTGCTCGGGTTACGCGAACGGTCTTCATCCAGAAACCGCGCGAGCTTCTCCACGTCGAACGGCACTTCGGAGACAATGGCTCGATCGACACCTCCGAGGTAACCGGAGATAAGTGAGGTCTCGCCGGAGTTGCGCCCAAACAGTTCCACAACGGCAATGCGCTCATGTGAGCCGGCTACCGTCCTCAACGCCGTAATAAAATCCACACTGCGTGTCACTGCGGTCGAAAAGCCGATGCAATAATCCGTGCCATACACATCGTTGTCCATCGTTTTGGGGATGGCGATGACCGGAAACCCTTCCTTGTGCATTCGCACGGCATAGCTTTGCGTATCGTCGCCGCCGATAGTAATCAGGACATCGAGTTTGAGTTTTTCGAGCACGTTCAGGACGTGCGGGGTAAAATCTATTTTGTCATCCTTGCCAAGCTTATCATGCTCCGCAGTGCGCAGGAAGGCGGGAATTTCGCCCTGTTTGACGCGGCCCGGGTTGGTGCGAGAGGTGTGAAGAAACGTTCCGCCCGACCTATCAATGGTACGGGTGTTGAGTTTATCCAAACGAAGATACAATTCGGCGGCGTTCTTATCGTCCGCTAAGTTGTAATGAAGCAATCCGCTCCACCCTCTGCGTATGCCGATTACTTCCGCGCCGGCATCCGCGGCGCGATAGACGACGGCTTTGATACACGGGTTCAAGCCCGGCACATCTCCGCCGCCGGTAAGTATTCCGATTTTCACAGAACCATCCAGCCTTCTCAAATTATGATTTCACAACGTTAACTCTACGGTGAATCATACAACAAAAAACGTACCAATCTGCGTTCCATCATCTATCTCTGTTTTGCGGCAATTCAACAAAATTTACAGACTGTTTTTTATCATTCTTGAAAACTCTGCCCAGTTTCTGAGAAAACCATGTGAGTATTCTTATCTCGTCAAAATAAAAATCTGGGTAGCGTAGTATGACCCATCCGTGCTTTTCGCAATACCGATGCCTGTAAAGTCGTAGTCCCGGACGATGTTCTCAAGATGTCCGGGACTTTGGATCCAGCCCTCGACGAATTTTTGCGCCGGGTCGTCATATCCCCAGTTCACTGCTATATTCTCAGAGCTGTTTCTAACATTCATGCGTGTCGCTATCTGCTTTACACGGTTATCAAACCCTGCATGTGAAAATTGCAGACGGTTTGAAGCCATCCGCTCACTGTGCTTGAGAGCGCGTTCGCTGATAATGTTGTTCCAGATTAGGGGCTTGAGTCCACGCGACTGTCGATAATTATTGACCAGCTCGTACGTTCTCCGCTCCATTTCCCGGAGTTCATCCGTGCGCGAGGAAGACTGCTGAAGCGCCGGTGAACAACTCAGCGCGAGAACGGTGATTGTTAGAATTAACCCGCGTGCACGTACTGTCTTTTGTTGTGCTTCCAATTCGCACTCCACGATCCGTACTCCAAAATCGAATTACTCTTCCCAGTGGAATTTGGCGCGTTTCTTCGGTTGGTTTCCTACCTCGTCTCCTGTTGCCGCATCGTACAGCTTGCCGTTCTTCATGACGTACTGGATTGATTCGCTGTTACGGATATTCTCCAGCGGGTTTCGCTCCATCACGATTAAATCGGCAAGCTTACCCGGCTCCAGCGAACCGAGGTCTTTATCAAGCCCGAGATATTCCGCTCCGGAGCGCGTAGCGCACCTGATGGCTTCAAGGTTCGTCATACCGCCCTGCTGAAGCATCCACATTTCCCAGTGAGCGCCGAGTCCTTGCAACTGCCCGTGTGCGCCAAGCTGAACTTTACCGCCCGCGTCGAGCACTTTCTTGACTGCCTTAGACGCTTCGAAATAATAATAATCGTCTTCGTTCGCCATCTCACGACGGCGGGAACGGGAATCAATGACCTCGCGCGGAGTGTAGCGGAGTAATCGTTCGTTTTCCCATACGTTGGTCGTTTGGTACCAGTAGTTCTCGCCAAAAATCCCGCCGTAGTTTACGATAAGCGTTGGCGTGAGCCCGGTCTTGGATTTCGACACAAGCTGTACGACGTCGTTGTAGAGCGGAGCGATGGGAATGGTGTGTTCGATGCCCGTATGCCCGTCCAACACCATCGAGAGATTCCAGAAGAAGGTCGAGCCGCCCTCGGGCACCACCATCATTTCGAGCGCGCGCGCCGCTTCAATAATTTGCTGGCGCTGGTCCCGCCGCGGCTGGTTGTAACTCTTAACGCTAAACGCTCCCACCGCCTTCAACCTGCGCAGGTGCGACATGGCGTCGTCAAAGCTGTTCACAATAGCCTTGAACGACCCTTCCGCGCCGTAAAGAATGGTTCCGGTCGAGTACATCCGGGGACCTGTCATCATACCGGCTTGAATCATCTCGGAATTAGAAAACACGTAATCCGTGGAAGCGGACGGGTCATGCATCGTTGTGACGCCGAACGCGAGGTTGGCGTAGTATATCCAGTTGGTTTGCGGCGACCAGTCGCCGAAGTTGCCGTGGGCGTGCACATCAATGATGCCCGGCATGATATATTTGCCGCTCACGTCTACTCGTTTTGCGCCCGCTGGAACCGTAACGCTCGACGAAGTCCCTACCGCCGTGATACGATTGCGGTCTACAATTATAGTGGCGTTGGGAAGTACTTCGTCGCCCTTCAAGCTGATCACCGTTGCTCCGACGAGCGCTACCACCCCCGCGGGAACATCGGTTTGCACTTGGAATCCTATTTGTATCCCGACCGTATCCGGTTTTTCCTGCACGGAATCCTTCGCTCCCGGTACGAATGTAAATGTGTTAATGAGGTCGCGGGAAAATAGTTCAGGTCCCAACGACCAGTACAAGCGCTTGCTGTCGCCGCTCCAGCTGAGGTAATTCGCCGCATCACGGGTGAGCTGTTTCATCGGATAGTCCGAGGAATTGGGACCGATGCTGACCGCCTGACCCGTAGCCGGGAACGGCGCAAGGTACGCTTGATAACGCTCTACAAGACCGACCCACTGCTCGTCCGGCGAAAGAGAAATTTCCTGTGCGTGTTCTGACGTAAGATGCACGCGGCGCTTTTCACCCGCAAGACCGATACTCACCAGTGCATTCTTGTCGCCTTCGCGCGAGAAAAGAAAGATGCGGTCGCCGGAGTTTGCAAACTGCGGGCGCGAACCTTCTTCTGTGATTAGCGCAGGTTTTCCTCCCTCGGCGGGTATCCAGTACACGCCCGTTTCTTTGCTATAAAGATTACCGCGCAGATTGTTGCCGCCAATTTTGCGGTACACAATGCGCTTCCCGTCGCCGGAAAACGACGGCTCGATGAATGTTCCCTTTATTGTCGTCAGCTTCGTTTGGTTTCCTCCGTCCGCTCTGATTTTCTGGATAGCTCCCATCTCGCCGTCATTCCATGTCGCATAGACGAGCCATTTACCGTCCGTCGAAAACGACGGGAACATTTCAGTGTTCTTCTCGTCGCGTGAAACGCGCTTGGGCGTTCCATTCGGGAGAGACCGAACCCAGAGTTTACCGAGCGCGGCATAGACAACCGACTTCTCGTCCGGCGCAACCGTAACCCAGCGAAGCATTTTGACGTCGAATCGTTCCGGCGCGACATTCTGCGCGAACCGCACCGCGTCGGTGATCATGTGTTTCGCATTGACGGTGAACGGAATGTTCACAGCTTGCTTCGTGTTCACATCGATATTCCAAATTTTTCCCTTCGCCCAGACCACAATGCGCTTGCTATCCGGCATCCACGAAAAGCCGGGGTACACGCCGAAGACCGCCCACGCTTCTTGCTGGTCATGGTCGAGATTATCGTACAGCTGGGTTTCGCGGCCGCTTTCAATATCATAGAGATACAGGATTGACTTAAGCCCTACACGCCGTACAAAAGCCATTGTTTTTCCGTCCGGCGAAGGCTGTGGCCTTGCAGAGCCGCCCGCCGCACGGATGTATTGTTCTGTTTTTCCGGTCTCGCGGTCAAGCCGTTGAACAACATAAATAATCCCGTACGGGTCTTTATTATACTGGAACCCGCCCCCTGATGAAACATCTTCGCTGTAGTACACATACCGGCCGTTCGGTGAAATCGCAGGCTCGCCCGCGTCTTGTTCCCAGTTGCGCCGTTTGGTAAGCTGGAGTCCGTTCCCACCGCCGGTGTGGAACAGCCACATTTCGCCCGCGCCGAGTGAACGCGTGTTGCGATAGTGTTTCCTGCCGATGAGATATTTGCCGTCCGGGGTCCAGACGGCATTGTTCACCTGTCGCTCTTTTTCTTTGGTGATCTGTTTCGGCTTCGAGCCGTCGGTATTCATGACCCACAAATTATCGATACCGTCACGGTCGCTGGTAAAAGAAATCATTTTCCCGTCCGGGCTGAACCGCGGCTGAACGTCGTACGATGAGCCGCTCGTGAGCGCCTTTGCCTCGCCGCCGCCGATAGGCATCGTATAGATGTCGCCGAGCAGGTCGAACGCAATCCATTTGCCGTCCGGGCTGACGTCGACTGCCATCCATGTGCCTTCGGATGTTGTAAATTCAATATCTGCCGCAGGTCCATGTGTAACGGAAACATCCCATTTCGCATCGCTTTTGGGCTGTGCGTTCAGAAAAGAAACAGATAGTGCAACAAGGAGGAAATAACGTAAGAGCTTCATAGCGGAATCCTTTCATGAGGTCTGCTGATAGTATCGCTGTGGGAGAGTAACTTAAAAAGACGTGCGGCGGAAAGCAAGGTAAAAAATAATCCCCGATGCTAAAAAATTGTAACTCCAACACTCGTATTTTTGACTTTTTGCCTCTTAGTCAATACATTAGGGCATCGGCTTACTCGGGAACGACTCATGAATGTCAAACGACCATATTGCCTGCTTTATCCGCCACTCGTCCTCATGATATGTATGCTTACCCTTCTCGCGGTAAATTTCGTGGCGTGCAGTACCACAAAGTCGGGCACACTGAACACCAGAAGACCGATAGACCAGGTTGTCGAAGAATTAAGACGAGAGGCGCGTTCGGGGATACATACGGATTGGAGCAAAATCAAAGAAATCCTCCCGATGAGAAGAGGACAGGAAGAATACATTGTCTTTCGAGTCGAGGGCATGAACAATTCCGGCAACAATGTATTTCCGGGGTTTAGGAGTGGTTACAGGATTGAAATAGAATATCTCGGCACGCCATTTAAGCTCAACAACCGATAGTATTGATTCATAGGGAGTATATACTCGATGGACGCATACACCATCATGGTCATTGTCTTAGGCGCGGGCATGATTTCAATGGGCGTCATGTTGTATAAAAAGATCAGCATTATTCGCTCGACGCCGGACGAAGAGAAGTCTGGCATGCATGCAGACATCCAACACAAGCTCCGCCAGCAACTTGATGCGTTAGAGGATAATTCAGATAACAAGGATGAAAACGCTAAAATTACTTAGCGGCTTACAACTATGAACCGCATACTCAACAGCCTCGTTGTACCGTTTGCCCTTCTTATACATTCTGCGTCGGCACAATTGCCTCCTTCAACTGATATCTGGCTGGTCCCAATCAAGATGGTTGGAGAGGTACTGCAGACGGGTACTCCAGAGAACATTACGAACAGGCCGGGGTACGATAACCAGCCGTCGTTTTTCCCGGATGGCACGGCATTGTTGTACACCTCTCTTCAAACTAACCCGCCCGGTCCGCAAGCGCCGACACAAACGGACATTTTCCGCTACGATACCAAATCGAAACAAACGACGCGCGTCACCACCACTCCCGAAAGCGAGTACTCGCCCACCGTCATGCCGGGCGGAACGACGTTTTCCGTCGTTCGTGTGGAACCGGATTCAACGCAGAGGCTCTGGCAATTCGATATGGCTGGACAACAACCAGCAGTTATCCTCCCGGGTATAAAGGCAATCGGTTATCAC
>DATCJD010000083.1:0-16797 GCA_036507435.1 Bacteroidota bacterium | reverse complement strand
CTGATCGCCCTTGTAAACAACAGACCCCCTGCGTAAAAAGCACGCGTCCCCCTAAGAGGGGGACGGAAAAAATATCACGCGCTCTCAACCAATCACCACCTTACCCCGCTTTTCTTTCTTCGTACAAATAAATCGGCTCTTTGGATTTGAGGATGGTATCGCGGGTGATGAAATTAAAATTGTGGAGGGGAAATAGTTCTCCTCCCCTCTTAGGGGAGGACAAAGCTTGCACTGAACGAAGCCGAAGTGGTGGGGTCTGCTTTTGCTGATCGCCCTTGTAAACAACAGACCCCCTGCGTAAAAAGCACGCGTCCCCCTAAGAGGGGGACGGAAAAAATATCATGCGCTCACTACCAATCACTAGCTCACCCCGCTTTTCGTTCCTCGTACAAATAAATCGGCTCTTTCGACTTAAGGATGGTGTCGCGGGTGATGATGCACTTGGAGACATTCTGGCGGGTGGGGAGCAGGTACATTATATCTAACATCATGTCTTCGATAATAGACCGCAGTGCGCGCGCGCCGGTGCCGCGTGCGATGGCTTTCTCCACAACCAATTTCATTGCCGCTTCTTCGATCTCTAATTCTACGCCTTCGAGCCTGAACAATTTCTGATACTGCTTCACCAGAGCGTTGCGCGGCTCGGTGAGGATATTAAACAACGCCTTTTCGTCCAGCGAATGCAGTGTCGCGGTAACGGGGAGCCTGCCCACAAACTCAGGAATCAGCCCGTATTTCAGCAGGTCGTCCGGCTCTACTTGTTCGAGGAATGCATCGCGCGCCTTGCTCTTTTTGCCGGTCACCTGAGCGCCGAATCCCATCGGGTTCTGGCTCACCCGCCGCTCGATGATTTTTTCCAGCCCGTCGAACGCACCGCCGCATATAAAAAGAATATTCTTCGTGTTGATGTTGATAAGGCTCTGCTCCGGGTGCTTCCTGCCGCCTTTGGGCGGAACGCCCGCAAGCGTGCCCTCCAAAATTTTCAACAATGCCTGCTGAACGCCTTCGCCCGACACGTCGCGTGTAATGGACGCGCTATCGCTCTTCCTGCTGATTTTGTCTATTTCGTCTATGTACACGATGCCGCGCTCGGCGCGCTCAACATTGTAATCCGCATTTTGCAAGAGATACACGAGGATGGTTTCGACGTCGTCGCCGACGTAGCCGGCTTCGGTGAGCGTGGTGGCGTCCGCAATGGCGAAGGGGACGTCTAAGATGCGGGCGAGCGTCTGCGCGAGCAGTGTTTTGCCCGTGCCGGTGGGACCGATGAGCATAATGTTGCTCTTTTCGATTTCCACGTCGTCGAACGCGTGCAACTGCTCGTTCGAGTTGATGCGCTTATAGTGGTTATAGACGGCGACGGCGAGCGTGCGCTTGGCTTGCTCCTGGCCGATGACGAATTCATCCAGAGCCTTTTTGATGGCGCTCGGCGTCAGCAACCCGCGCGAAGCGTGCTTGCGCGCGCTGATAGCCGCCATGTTGTTGCGGATGATGTCGACCGAACTGGAGACGCACAGGTCGCAAATGTACACATCCGGTCCGGCGATAATGCTGTTGACTTCCTCCGGCGTGCGTCCACAAAATGAGCAGGTGATTTTTTCGCCCTGCTTTGTCGTCTTTTGGCTCATGAACCGTCCTAATATAATGAACTCATATCGCCCCGATGGGGCTTTGCCTGCATTGAATTTTTTAGCTACAACGATTTCGTCCCTACGGGACTGTTTCGTTCGTCTGAAATGTATCAACCATTGTAACGCTCCGTTAGGAGCGGTATCTCTTTAGAGAAAAATATAGTAGCAACACAGCCCCAGCGGGGCGGCATCTCAAGCGAATCCGTTACTTCGTTTCTTTTTTCTCGTCGGCCCGCTTGAATAGAATATTGTCGATCAAGCCGTACGCTTTCGCATCGTCGGCGGAAAGGTACTTGTCGCGGTCGGTATCTTTCTCGACCTGCTCCAGCGTCCGCCCGGTATGCGATGCAATAATTTCGTTGATGCGCTTCTTTGTCTTGAGAATTTCTTCCGCCTGAATGCTGATATCGGACGCCGTTCCTTGCACGCCGCCCCACGGCTGGTGAATCATGATGCGCGAGTTAGGCAGTGTCGTGCGCTTTCCCTTCGCGCCGCCCGTGAGCAATACCGCGCCCATGCTCGCCGCCATGCCGATACAGATGGTTGAAACGTCTGCGCGAATATATTGCATAGTATCATAAATCGCAAGACCGGCGGAGACCGAACCGCCCGGACTATTAATATAGAGATGGATGTCTTTCTCCGGGTCTTCGGACTCTAAAAACAACAGTTGGGCGATGACCAAGCTGGCGACCACGTCGTCAACGGCGGTGCCGATAAAGACAATGCGCTCTTTGAGGAGCCGGGAGAAGATGTCGTACGCGCGCTCGCCGCGGCCCGTCTGCTCGACGACGATGGGAACTAACTGGTTATAGATTTCATGTTTGGATGACATAAGCGCCTTTCGAGATAATTACTCGTTAAACAGAAACTAGCTAAAAAATGTTTCTCAAGTTATTGAATATATATTGTTGATTGCATAACCCCCTGCGTTTCGCTCGCTTGAGGCGACCGAAACGCGTCCCCCTTGCTAAAGGGGGACAAAAAACGTTTTTCCCCTCCTTTTTCTAAGAAGGGGTGTCCCGATGTTTTTTATCGGGACGGGGAGGTTGCTTTCCTCCTATTGACGGAGCAACGGTAACTTTGAGATACTTTTAGTTACTCTATTGTTGTCTGTTGTTCTACTTTTTTGACTTTTACTCCATCGAGCAATTTTTTCATCAGCTTATCGCTGACGATGCGGTCGCGAACCTGGTCCGAGGATTTATAATAATTGATTAATCTCTCCTTATCAATCCCCAGTTTTGCCGCTTCCTGCTCTGCTATTCCGACCACGTCGGCATCTTCAACGGTAATGCCTTCAGCCTTAATCAGTTCTTCCCGCAATAATGCCCATTTTGCCTGATTGATAGCGTAGGCGCGGTTTCTCTGGGCGAACTGCTCCACGTCGAAGTCTCGCGGCAACTCGCGGTCGGGGGAATTTTCCTTGACTTGCTCTAACAGTCCGGAGAGCACGCCGCGCACCAGCGATTCAGGCACTTCAAACTCGTGGCGGCGCAGAAGCTCCGCAACGAGATTATTGATAAGCCCCCGGCGGCTTTTCTCATCCCAGTACGCGATTAAATCTTGTCGCAAACCGGTACGGAATTCTTCGACAGTCTTCACTTTCTCTTTTGTAACTTTCGCTACAAACTCATCGTTGACTTCGGGGAGAACGACGCGCTCGACTTTCGAGACGTTAATTTTCAGATGTACGTCGTGTGTGTGGTCGTCGTGCTGGTGGCTGAACTGCACGCGGTATTCGCCGCCCGGTTCCGCGTTCTTCAACGCATCCTTAATCGGTTGTTCGAGGCTTGGGTCGGCAAGGTAAAATCGCGCGTTCTCATTTTTTTTGCCGATGATGGGGAAGCCGGTTTTATCCAACTCCTGTGTATCGCCCGAAACAATATGTTCGTCGTCGGTTGCGCGGGCAACGTGTTCAGTGGTGCTGTTCATACGGCGGAGGCGGAGAATTTCCTCTTCGAGTTCCTCGTCTTTGAGTGTATGAACCGGTTTCTCGACGTCGAAGCCCGTGTACTCTTTCAGTTGAATCGTCGGCCTGATGTCGTATTTGATCTTAAACCAGAAACGTTCGTTGCGCGTGTAGTTCATATCCACCAACACCGGGTCGCCGATGGGCTGAAGAGTTTGCTCCTGCACCGCCATGCGGTAGAGTTCGCTTGCAATGTTTTCGAGGGATTCCTGTTCGATCACGTCGCCGTACATTTTCTTGACGAGGTCGAGCGGAGCCTTGCCCTTGCGGAAGCCTTTGATTTCCAGCTTCGGCTGGTAGTCACGGTATGCCTTATCGAAGTGCGGCTGGAGGTCGCCGGGCGTCGCGGTGATTTCCAATTCACGAGAGACTTCAGAAAGATTTTTTACGTTTACGTCCACCACGTACGTTCCTTTCAGAAAGCGTAATGATGAATATCGAATACTGAATGATGAACTTTGAAGTTCGATATTCCACATTCGATATTCGAAATTGCTGTTCGTCTGTGGGCATGGAGGGACTCGAACCCCCATGGGTTGCCCCACTAGCTCCTAAGGCTAGCGCGTCTGCCAGTTTCGCCACATGCCCCAGTACAACAGACGAATGAAGACCGATTTTCTTGCATGAAAATGTATGAGGAAATTAGCAGGGATTCAAGAAAGAGATGAAAGCGCATAGAATACTTCGGTTTATCTAAGAGAGAATTCTCGATAAATACCGGAATATAGAGCGGGAAGTGAAAAAAATCCGACGAGAAGTCACCGTACAAGAACGGAGTCGTATTTTTGGTAGTGGTGCATTTTGAAAAGACTTGGTGGTCACGGACCATTCCGTGACCCAATTCGGTGCATTCACGGTGTGGACCGTGACTGCCAAGACAAAGTGACCCACCACCGTATTTTTCGTGAACTGGTTATTGACAATTATCGTGGAGTTTGTTAAACTCATTCGATTACTTCCCGGCGCCAATATGACCATGCCAAAAGGCTCCACCGTCGCCAGTACATGCCCGGACATTTCACGGAAGACTAATCACTCTGTCCTTTTGCGTTAAACGTGTGCCCGAACGCAACGAGGTGAGTTGTTATAAAGATTCTCTCGCAAAATATATGGAACTTTTCAAATGCTGCAAGATTTCTTCGAACAACAAACAAAATGAGGAAGAACCATCATGAACCACGGAAACATTTCACCGGAAATCGCCAAGGGGTTGCTTGCTCTGCAGAAGCGAATCGAAGCCGCAAACATCCCATCCTCGAAGATTGATGAGACGCTGAATATTGCAACATGGAACATCCGCGAGTTCGGGAAGAAACCGCGAACGGAAGCGGCGATCCACTACGTTGCGGAAATTCTCGGGCAATTCGATTTAATCGGTGTTGTTGAACTCCGCGATAACCTGAGCGACCTCAAGAGGGCGCTGGATATTCTTGGTCCCTACTGGCGCGCGGTATATTCCGATATGATCCCCGATGCTGGGGGGAACCGCGAGCGCGTAGCCTACATCTACGACAAGCGGGCGGTTACGTTCAACGGGCTTGCGGCGGAAGCGAATGAGCCGCGCAAGAAAAAGGGACATGAGTATCTTTCCGAAGCATCGTTCTGGCGTGCGCCGTATCTCGCCTCGTTCAGGGCGGGTAATTTCGACTTTGTGGTGCTCACGACACACATCAGGTGGGGGAAAAATAACAAGGCACGCATTGCCGAATTGCAAATGCTCGCGGATTGGGTAGACGGCAAGCGGAATGAAAAGCACGCAGAGGATAAGGACCTGATCGTCATGGGCGATTTTAATATCCCAGAAATCGACGACGATTTCTACAAGGCGATCACCAGCCGCGGCCTGCAGATGCCGAAGGCACTTGCCGGACTTGAGCACGGGACGAATCTTAAGAAGAACATGCGGTACGACCAAATTCTCCATTACCCGACATTCGAGAATAAGTTTACGAACGCAGGAGGTTCGGTGGATTTCTTCATCAGCGACGAGCATATCAAGGAATTGTTCCCCAAGGGAATAACGCGCACGCAATTCACGTACCAGCTTTCAGACCACCTGCCGCTCTGGATGCAAATCAACACCGATCTGGACGATATGAAACTCGAGCAAATTATTCGGGGATAACGCACGGAGCATCGGCGCGAATCCGATTTCTTAATGAATTCGCTGAACGCTTGCTTCTCCAAACGCGATTCCGCATATTGTCACGTGCATTCTATAACATGCTTACCCGCGACGTCCATATCGCAGAAAAAAGTTGGTCGGTTGACGAAGCGTTTCGGTATTGCGAGCGCTTGACCCGACGGCACTACGAAAATTTTCCCGTTGCATCGTTGTTTCTCCCAAAAGAGAAGCGAAAACACGTCGCCGCCCTCTATGCGTTTGCGCGCACGGCGGACGACTTTGCCGATGAGCCGGGCATGACGCCCGCCGAACGTATTGAAGCGGTCAACGATTGGGAAGAAAAGCTCTTGCTCAGCCGCACTGTTCCTGCGAGGCATCCGGTGTTTGTCGCGCTCTCTCACACCATCGAACGGTTTGAAATTCCGGTCGACCTTCTCCGTAACCTCCTCCATGCGTTCCGTTCCGATGTCACGACAAGCCGGTATGAAACTTTTGAGCAGGTACTGCAGTATTGTCAGTATTCGGCAAACCCGGTGGGAAGGCTGGTTCTGATTCTCTTTAATTACCGCAGTGAATTATTGATGCAGTATTCTGATTCCATGTGCACGGCACTGCAATTGACTAATTTTTGGCAGGATTTGTCGGTTGACCTTCTGAAGAATCGCGTGTATCTTCCGCAGGAAGATTTGCGCCGCTTTCAATATACCGAAGACGAGCTGTTTGCAGGCGAGGCTACAGAAAACTTCCGGAACCTTATGAAATTTCAGGTCAAGCGCACCGAAGAACTGTTTCGCAAAGGCAAGCCGCTCTTAACGGAAGTCGGGAAGGATCTTTCACTGGAATTGCGCCTGACGTGGAACGGCGGCATGAGGATTCTCCGCAAGATTGAGCAATTGAACTATAACGTGTTAACACAGCGTCCGGTGTTGACCGGAATTGATAAAGCAAGCGTGTTGTTTTCTTCTCTCACACAACGATAAGACATGACGGTACAGCATCTCAATACTCTTGAACTTGCTGAGGAGCGCTCCCAGGACGCCACACAGAGCCGGGAGAGCAACTTTTATTTTTCGTTTCTCATCTTGCCCCAGCCCAAGCGCGAAGCAATTGAGACCATTTATACATTCTGTCGCGTCACGGACGATATTGTGGACGGGGTGGAGGACGAGAAAGAAAAATACGCGCGCTTGCGGCAATGGACGGACGAACTTGAACGCTCGCTCTACGGTGTTTCCAAGTATTCTGTCCTCAACAGGCTCAGCAAGATCATCCGGCATTTTAACATCCCGCTCCATCATTTTTACGACCTGATTAAGGGAATGGAGATGGACTTGACGAAACACCGCTACGAGACATTCGAAGAGCTTCAGGAATACTGCTACCGCGCCGCATCGACTGTCGGGCTGATTTCTGCTGAGGTGTTCGGCTATAAAACGGAAAACACCAAACAGTACGCCGTCAATCTGGGCATCGCTTTGCAACTCACGAACATTTTACGCGACATCAAACAAGATGCGAAGCGGGGCAGGGTGTACATCCCGCAGGAAGATTTACAGCGGTTCGGCTACTCTGAAAAAGAACTTCGTAACGGCGAGTATAACGAGCGGTTTGTTGAGTTGATGAAATTCGAATGCGCCCGTGCGCACTACTATTACAAGAAAGCCCGTGGCTTTCTTGCCGAAGAAGATAAGCCTTTTCTGTATGCCGCCCGAGCGATGGGCAACATTTATTATCTGCTCTTACAGCGTATTGAGAAAGCGAACTACGATGTGTTTTCCAAGCGCATCCGCCTGTCGTCGCCGCTCAAGCTTTTTATTGCCATGGGACTTCGCCTCCGGAACCGCCTGCCTAATTTCGTGTACCGAATTGTTCCCATCGAATTGCCCGCCTGAAGCAACTTCATAATGACTTTCGAATAAGGAACCGTGAGTAATGAAGAGAACCCTCGACATTCATTATTCGATGTTCGATATTCGTTATTGACTTTTTACCGTGTCCTATTCATCCAGAACATATGACGTAGTCATCATCGGCGGCGGGTTAAGCGGATTGAGCGCCGCAGTCGAGTTATCCGCGCGTGGCAAGAAAATTCTGCTTCTCGAACAACGCCCCTTCCTCGGCGGGAGAACGTACTCGTTCATGGACGAAACGACCGGCGACACGGTGGACAACGGCCAACACCTCTTGATGGGATGCTACCACGAGACGCGCCGGTACCTCAAGCGTATCGGTTCCGAACATCTCGCAACACTCCAACCCAATCTGCACATCGATTTTCTGCACCCGCAACACGGTAAAACATCGCTTGTATGTCCCGCGTTGCCTTCACCGCTCCATGTGTTGGCTGGGTTGCTGAGATTGCAATCGTTGTCGTTCAACGACCGCCTCAAACTATTGCGCGTGGGCATGGAATTATTCTTGTATTCGTCCGCGAAGGAACAACGGCTTCAACATCTTACCGTTGATGAATGGCTTACGTCATTGGGACAAACGAGCGTCAACAAGAAGTATCTTTGGGATATTCTCGCCATCGGTACGCTGAACGACGACCCGAAGACTGTCTCGGCATTGTTGTTTTACCGAGTGCTCCGGGCGGCATTTGCCGGCACGCGGGAAGATTCCTCGTTGCTCATTCCCCGCGTGGGTTTAAGCGAATTACTGGTAGACCCGGCTGTGCGCTTTCTCAAAACGCATGGCGCAGAGATACGAACCGACTGCGGCGTGAAGGAAATTCTCACAGACGATAACAGCGTTCAGGGCGTGCGTTGTGAGAACGGATCAGCAGTAACAGCGGGAACGTATATAAGCGCACTTCCGTATTATGCGCTCCAACCACTGCTCGACAACTCCCCGACACCGCGATTTCATTACTTAACAAAATTTGAATCTTCGCCTATCATAACCATTCACCTTTGGCTCGACCGGTCTGTGATGGAGGAAGATTTCGTAGCATTGCTCGATTTGCGTGTGCAATGGATTTTTAACAAGTCGGGTATGTTTGTACAACCGCCGGCAAACGGGCGACAGTATTTATCGCTCGTCATTAGCGGCGCGGCGGAGTATGTCGCCATGGAAAAAGACCAGCTTGTTGCTCTTGCTATGGAGGACGTGCGCCGTGTGCTTCCCCGCGCGGCGTCGGCAACCGTTGTGCACTCGTTGGTTATAAAAGAAAAGCGGGCGACGTTCTCGCCCACGCCTGATATTGAGCGAATGCGCCCTTCCGCTGAATCCGGCTTGAGCAATTTCTTGTTGGCAGGAGACTGGACGAATACGGGCTATCCGGCGACAATTGAAGGCGCAGTGCTGAGCGGAAAACGAGCGGCGGCGCTGGTTGATATCGGATAAATTATGTAAAGAGAAACTTCTGAAAAATTCTCAGAATAATGTCATCCCGAGTTCGCCGCGGCGAACGAGGGATCTCACCCTTGAATTTGAACGAAAAAAAGAGACTTCGTCGTGAGCTCAGTCGAACGATTCCTCGTCGCCTGCCCCCTTGGGGCTTTGCTTCTCTCCCGAAGGGATGCCTACGGTAGGAATGACATCTTTATTCTATTTTTCAGAAGTCTCAAATAATGAAAAGAATGAGTATCTTTGTATCCGAAAGCAGATGAAGCCTCTTTTACATATTATCGTCCTGACGTGTGCTATCCTCGTTGGAACGCAGGCCTCAGCGCAGTCTGTGTTCGTACCGCTTGACCATCAGGTGTACCCGTTGTTGGTGAAAGGTGAAACGCTCGGCATGTTTGACTCGTACCGGATGCGGCTTCTTCCCCTCTCGCGTACAGAGGTACTCTTTTTTCTGAAGAGCATGTCTCGGCAGGCTCAAGACCTTTCGAATGCTGATAAGGAATTGCTAGATTTCATGCTCGGGGAATTTACCGACCCCGAAATAGGGGCAGACGAGGAGTCAAATAGCGAGCGGCATGTGTACCGTTTCGAAGAGGGGGAAGTTCAGCTATTTCTCGATACGAGGGTTGTGCAGGAATTCAGAATTTCACGGGGTCGAGTTACGTTTGGAGATGAGACGCTTTCGGAAACGTCCGCATTCGGCTCAGTGCGTGCTCGTTTCGGTGAGCATGTATTTATCGGCGCGAGTGCGCGAAGCAGTCTACTACGTGGTGAAAAGAACCCCCAGTCAAATTTTAATCCGTCAGAAGGAGCGCCGCAAGTGGCTGTTGGGCAGAATGTGTTTACCGACCAGGCGACGGGGTATATCGGGTTGGAACGCGGACGCCTTAGGTTGTATGCGGGACGCATGCATCTCAGCTGGGGAAGCGGTCTGGACGAGCGTTTGGGTCTTTCGCAATCGAATGAACCGATGGATATGCTACATTTCACACTTGATTTTGAGCGCGTTCGGTTTTCGTACATGCACGCTAACTTAAATGGCATCGGCAGTGACAGGTACCTTGCCGGGCACAGGCTCGATTTCCGTTTGAGCGACGGCGTATATCTGGGCGCGTACGAAACGGTTGTCTATGCGCGCCGGGGAGTGCGGCTTGCCTACCTCAACCCGTTCGTGCCGTATCATTTCATCGAGCATCAGGAAGGCGACCGTGATAACAACATGATCGGCGTTGATATCTCTGCCGTCGTATCGCCCGGCGTTCGTCTGTTCGGGGAGGTGTTCATCGACGACCTGAACTGGTCAAAACCGATTTTCGACTACTGGGGTAACAAGCTTGCCTATCAGGCTGGTATTCATTGGGCATCGCCGTTCGACGTAAAGCCGTTGGAAGTGCGCGCATCATATACACGCGTCGACCCGTGGGTATATACACACAACGATTCGCTCAATGTGTATACGCACTACGATGCGAGTCTCGGGGCGCGCATCGGTCCCAATGCCGACCGGTACGCCGTAGCAATACGGCTACGACCGCATAGCAACTGGCTGGTGGATGTTTCCTATCAAGCGGTTCGGCGAGGGCAGGGACATTTCAGTCTTGCTCATCGAGCAGAGGACGGAGAAGAAAAACGTTTTCTTGAAGGTGTTCTTGAAAAAGTCGGACAGCTTAGCGTCGGCGTACGGTATCAATTCATACGCGATATTTTTGCCGGGGGCGAAGCAGTGTTCACGCGCCGGGAACAAGCAGCCCTTGTCCCGGGGCTTACCGCACAAGAGCAGTTTTTTCGGTTGTTTCTCGATATCAATTATTAAGAACAGTGTGTGCCGTTGATTGAATGGATATTAGGAAGCCTTCTCGTATTCTACTGCCTCGTCCTCGTGGCGTTGTACCTCGGTTTCCGAAGGTTATGCAGACAACTACCCGCTTCTCCGAGTACTCTCTCCAAGGATGAACTTCCGAGTGTGTCTGTCATTGTCGCCGCACGCAACGAGGAGAAAAACCTTCCTGCGCTGATTGCCTGCCTTCAGGCTCAAGACTACCCTCAGGAAAAATTAGAAATTATTATCGTTGACGACCGCTCCGACGATAACACATGGACGATTCTTACCGAGGCAGAGCGACAACATGACAATATAAAAGCCCTGCGCATAACAGAACGTCTCGCTGACTATGCACCGAAGAAACGCGCGCTGGACATGGGGATCCGCGCTTCAAAGGGCGCTATACTTTTATTAACCGATGCTGATTGTCTGCCTTCCCCTGCGTGGGCGCACACAGTGGCTGGTTATTACAGCCCCGATGTTCATGTCGTTGCCGGGTATTCGCCATACGTGTATAGCATGGCGACTTCACGGTTGGTTCGGGGGATGCTGTCGCTCGATTGCTTTGCTTTTGCCGCTGTTGCCGCGGCTTCGACTGGCTGGGGCCAACCGCTGACTCCCACCGGGACGAATCTCAGTTATCGTCGTGATGTATACTTTTCCTCAGGCGGGTTTGAACCTATTAAGCAGTGGATTTCAGGCGATGATGATTTGTTTATGCGTTACGTTGCCGGAAAGAATCTAGGACGTTTTTCTTATGCGCTAGATCCGGCGGCGTACGTCCCGACCTTCGCTCCAATAAGTTGGCGTCAGTTTTGGCACCAACGCATCCGCTTTGGAAGTAAAAGTAAACACCACAATCTGCCGATAATACTTGGGGCGGTTGCAGTATTTTTATTGAACGCAGGAATTTCTCTGGGTGTTGTACTTGCCATGAGTGTCGGCACTCCTGCGTGGACGCCGGTGCTTATTGTTTGGGGACCCAAAGCACTGGCGGAGTTCATATTCCTCGCCTCAATCGCTTCTCGGTTCAACGAATCGGCGCTCTTAACATTTTTTCTCCCCACCGCTATCCTTCATCCGTTTTATATTACGGTATTTGGATTCTTAGGATTGTTCGCGAAATTCCGGTGGAAGGATTAGGTAGTGGGTCACTTTGTCTTGGCAGTCACGGTCCACACCGTGACTGCATCGAATTTGGTCACGGAATGGTCCGTGACCGCCAGGTCTTTTCAAGATGCACCACTACCAAGGATTAAATTGACTTTGAGAACGCAACTCCGTAGATTAGCCTCGGGTTATCCGCCGCAACTAACCATGAAACATTTCTGGTTGACCAGTGTAACGATTACACTCCTTGTATCAACCTCAGTAGCGAAATGTTGTCTGTGAACGCGCCGCCCCTTGGTTCCGGGATCGTGTTTCCCGCCAATTCGAGTATCTGAAACATAAAGGAACCATCGTTGAAACAGCGAGTACTGATTACAGGCGGGGCGGGTTTTCTCGGAATCAATCTCATTCGTTATTTGTTGGCGAAAGATTGCGACGTGACATCGCTGGATATTGCCCCGTTCCTGTATGCCGATGTTCGTGACAGGGTGAAGGTGGTCGTTGGTGATATTCGTACGCCTGCGGATGTGAACGCGGCGATGAAAGGCGTGGATATTGTCGTTCATGCGGCCGCTGCACTCCCCCTGTATAAACCCAGCGACATTTTGTCAACCGACATTGACGGCGCAAAAAACGTGCTTGCCTCAGCGTTCGAACACAAAGTACAGCGTGTGATCCATATTTCTTCGACGGCTGTCTACGGTATTCCCGAACGCCATCCTGTCTTCGAGACGGACCCTCTTATCGGAATCGGACCTTACGGCGAGGCAAAAGTTCAAGCGGAGCAAGCGTGTCTCGAGTACCGCGCTAAAGGAATGTGCGTTTCCATCCTTCGGCCGAAATCGTTTATCGGACCCGAACGGTTAGGCGTTTTCGCCTTGTTATTTGAGTGGGCGCACGAAGGCAAAAATTTTCCCGTATTAGGAAGGGGAAATCAACTGTATCAGTTTTTGGATGTCGAAGACCTCTGCAATGCGATTTGGCTGTGTGCCACGCTTCCTGCCGACCGTGTAAATGAAGAGTTTAACATTGGCGCAAAAGAATATCGTTCTCTGGTCGAAGATTTCCAGTCCGTGCTCGATGAAGCTGGACACGGAAAGAGAATCATCTCTATTCCGGAGCGCCCGGCAATTCTTGTTCTTCGCATGTTGGAGCAAGTCAATCTTTCGCCGTTATACAAATGGATTTACGAGCAAGTCGGCAAGGAATCGTTCGTCTCCATCGAAAAGGCGGAACGGCAGTTAGGATTCCGTCCGAAGTATTCGAACAAGGACGCGTTGCTCAGAAACTATAAGTGGTATCTTCAGAATGTGTCGGAATTAAAGAATGTTTCAGGTGTAACTCACCGCGCTCCCTGGAAGCAAGGGGCGTTAAAACTTGCAAAGCTCTTTTTCTAAACCGACTTTATTATATTACTCGTGGAGAGTAAAATGATTGCCGTTACCGGTGCCGCCGGATTTATTGGGTCAAATCTCGCTACTCGGCTCGCAACAGCTGGCTCTGAATTGGTTCTCATTGACCATCCTCTAACTCCCGGCAAACATCTGAATTGGCCCGGACTCAAAGGGTTCCGCTTTCTTGAGCATCTCAATTTTTTGGACGAGCTGGAGCAGAATCGCCTCACACTCGACGCCGTGTTTCATCTCGGGGCATGCAGTAGCACGACCGAAACCGATTGGAACTTTTTGCTCAAAAATAACCTTGAATACTCTCAGAGACTTTGGAACTGGTGCGCTCGTGAGAATAAACCGCTGATCTATGCTTCAAGCGCGGCGACGTACGGCGACGGCTCCCTCGGATTCGACGACACCACGCATCCGGAGAAGCTTCGTCCGCTCAATCTTTATGGCCGCAGTAAAAATGATTTTGATATTTGGGTCTATAAACAAATCGCGGAAGGACGGAAAACGCCCCCGCGTTGGGCAGGCTTGAAATTTTTCAATGTGTACGGGCCGCGCGAAGCTCACAAAGGTGCAATGGCAAGCGTCGTCTGGAAAGCGTACCAACAAATCATGACCAACGGGGAAGTCATGCTGTTCCGCTCCAACGACCCGGCGATAAAAGATGGCGAGCAAAAACGAGACTTCGTCTTTGTTGAAGATTGCATTGACCACATGTTATGGCTCTGGCAGTCGCCGCATGCGGGCGGATTGTATAATAGCGGAACCGGATTTGCGAGGACATTTTTGGACCTCGTGCTTTCTGTCTTCGCCGCGCTCAACAAAGAACCGCGTATTCAATTTATTGACATGCCTGCCGAGTTATCGGAGCAATATCAAAACTTCACAGAAGCAACGATGGAAAAAATACGCTCTACAGGTTTCGCAAAGCCTTACACATCGTTGGAAAACGGAGTAACAAAGTATTTGACGTCCTTGCGTTCATAATTTCTTTCCACTTGAAATCACGATGAAACAGTTCCTACTTTTTTTATTACTGAGTATGTCTGTTGCTCCCGAGCTTTCCGCGCAGTTCCGCCAGCGCGTGAGTTTGTCGTTTGGCGGCGGGGTTGCTTTTCCCACCGATCCGGCAGACTTCAGTGACAATTGGAAAACCGGGTACGGAATTGCCGGAGAATTGGAAATTCCGATTTTCCGGGGCGACATCGCCCTTATGGGCGCGTACCGGTATAATTTTTTTTCGTTTGACGAGACAGAGTTCCACGATACATTTCTCTCTTCAGGACAGCAACCGCAAACAATCACACGCATTGATGCTCCCGACGCGGTATTCCGGGCGGCAACAATCGGCGGAAAATATTATGCGTTCGGGGGTGCGTTGTATACCCGGCTGGATGTCGGATATTTCACACTCTCACGCGGTATTGTTTCTGTTGTCGGACCGGACACCACGACGACGACAAACTTTATTTCAAAGAATGGCACGCTCATTAATCTTGGCGCGGGCATTAGTATCCCGCTCTCCACCATATTAGATGGAATCATAGAGGCGAGTTACTACTGGGCAAAATCCGACCAGGATGAACGCACGGGGTCTACGATTTTTTCCGGCTTGGGAAGCAGAGAAGCAGAGCGGAAAAATACCTTTATCCTGAACATGAGGGTGGTTGTGCGGGTGAAGCTCTAGTTCTTGCGATAGTGTCTGGTGGCACATTTTAAGTCGTTAAAAGGCTGTTTTTAGAGGGTATTTGCATTTCGAGAGCGCACTTCGTAATTTTATCCCCATCAACTATAAAGGAGTCTTATATGAGAATGCACCGTGTTCTTATTGCAATGGTTGTTTGTATGGTCGTGTGTGCGGTTGTAAGCCCGCGCGCTACCGCGCAAATACCATCAGTGAGCCTTAGTATAACTGGGGGATTGGCTATGCCGATGGGAGATTTTGCTTCTACTTCCTCCACGCAGTCTGGTGGAGCGACGACAGGATTCTCCGCCGGCTTGAATCTTGACATCTCACTCGTTCCAATGCTCACAGTTGTGGGAAGTTTTTCGTATGTGTCAAACGGTATCAGTGATGAATATGTGGAAAGCCTCACCGGAGGATCCTACAGCGGCGATGTCGGTTCCTGGACGACGATATGGCCTATGGTAGGCATTAAATATTCCGCCGGTCTTGGTCCCGTTGCAACCATCTATTTCACGGGGCAGGGTGGACTTGTCCTCGGGAGTTCTCCAGACGCCGATGTAACCTCAGGGGGATTTCAGTACTCCTACAAATCTTTTTCTTCTTCTGCATTTGCGTACGGCTTCGGCGCCGGAGTGAAAATCGGCGGCAAGTTTTTCGTTGAAATAAAATTGTTGGGCGCACAGCCCGAATACGATTTAGAAGCTACAGCTTCAGGACCCGGCTTCACCAGCACGTTCACGGGGAAGTACGACCAGCCCACATCGATTATTCAACTCAACGCCGGAATATCGCTGTAGCAGAAGACAGTTATCGACATTTCTCAAGACCTCTTGTGGAAGCACAAGAGGTCTTGTTGTGTACATGAACATGTCCGACTTCTCTCCTGCCCCGCGCGCCCGTAAGAAGTCGGACATCTGTTTTCTGTTTTTTTCAATCCGCATTCCCCACTCCGCACTAGACTACATCATCCCCACCGGATCCGCATCAATCGTCATCTGCACATTTCTATTCTTGCCAAGCGGCGAAGAGTCATACTGCCGCTTGGCGTTGAGTAGCGCGGCATGGAGCAACGAGCCGGACGGGTCTTCGCTCTTGAGATTCTTGATGATCACATGCTTGCGGAATTTATTCCTTACCCGCGGAATCGCCGCATCCGCGGAACCCAAAAGAATCGAATGCCGCTCGATTGTCTGGTGCGAGAGAAACTCAGTGAATTTTTTTGCATGATGGTGCGCCTCGTGTTCGCGTTCGCATTTGAATTCCACCAACACAATGCGCGAGAACGGGGGATAGTCTAACTCCTGCCTGTACGCTAACTCCTCTTTATAGAAGCCCGGAAAATCGTGCGCCACGACGTGCTTCAGGCAGTAATGGTTGGGCTGGAGTGTCTGAATAATGACCTCGCCTGCGAGCTTCGCCCTGCCGGATCTGCCCGCAACCTGCGTCAGCAACTGAAACGTCCGCTCCGAGGCGCGGAAATCCGGCAACAACATCTGCGTATCGGCAGAGATAACGCCGACGAGCGTAACGCGTGGAAAATCCAACCCTTTTGCAACCATTTGGGTGCCGAGCAGGATGTCCGCCTCGCCGTTCCCGAACTGCGTTAAGAGCTTATCGTGCGCCCCTTTGCGCGTGGTGGTATCCATATCCATGCGCAGTGTTTTTGCCTCGGGGAACAACTGTTGTAGCTCCTGATGTACCT
>DATCJD010000082.1:0-3186 GCA_036507435.1 Bacteroidota bacterium | reverse complement strand
ATAAAGAGCTCAAACATTCACTACTGACCGAATCAACGCTTACAGTCTTCTTTGAGCGCGTCCTGAAGGAAACCGACACAGTCAGCATTGTTATCCGGTATTCCGCCGCGCCGACGGCGGGACTCTATTTTGTCGATGTCCCTTCAGGCAACACGATGACCCCGTCCATTTTCACGTACGGCGAAGGGGGCATCCACGCCAACTGGCTGCCGATCTACAATGACGTGAACGATAAATTTTCCTCCGAAATGGTCGTCACCGTCGAGAAACAGTATGAAGCGATCTCCAACGGTACACTGCTCAGTACAGACAACAATCGTGACGGCACGCGCACTTTTCACTGGAGCCAGTCATTGCCGCACTCGAATTACCTCCTCGCCCTCTTCGTCGGCGAATATGTTCCGGTAAAGCTCCGCCCCGCGTTCGGGAGCATCCCCCTCACCGCGTGGACGCCGGCGGGCACGGAAGAAGAAGCGAAATACGTATTCAGCCGTACACCGGAGATGATTGAATTCTTCTCCAACCGGTTCAACTATCGCTATCCCTGGGACAAATACGACCAGGTCGCCGCGTTCGACTATGCCATCGGCGCGATGGAGAATACGAGTATCACGGGCCACAACGACCGCATCCTCCGATTGCCGGGACAGACCGAGGCGTTCAACCCGGATTTCGACTATCATTACACGAACTGGACACAAGAGACGCTCGTCTCACACGAATTAGCGCATCACTGGTTCGGGGATAACCTTACATGCCGCAGCCTTGCCTCGATCTGGCTCAATGAAAGCTTCGCGTCGTACCTGATGATGTTGTGGGATGAGCACCGGCTGGGCACGGAGTATTTCCAATCGCAAACATGGCTCGCCCTACAGCAGTACCTGAACTACGTGCGCACTCAGCATATTATTCGCCCGCTCGAATACCGATACTTTGACACAAGAGCGCAGATCTACAACAACGAGACGACCTACCTCAAAGGTGCGGTCGTACTTAACATGCTTCGATGGGTGTTGGGCGACGAAGAGTACTTTAAGGCGATGGGGTATTATTTGAAGAAGCACCAATTCTCAAACGTCGAGAGCAGCGATTTCAAGACTGCCATCGAAGAATCAACCGGAAGAAATCTCGGTTGGTTCTTCGACCAGTGGGTATACGGCGGCGGTCATCCCGTATTTGAAGTGCGTTCGCAATACCTCTCCGACCGCAAGAAGGTCGAAGTCGTTGTCACACAAGTCCAACCGATACTAGAGGGTCAGGGTATTTTTGTCTTGCCTGTGGAAATCCGTATAGACGTCAAAGGGGAAACCACGCGTCGCGTTGTCTGGATAGAGAACGAAACGGACGTTTTTTATTTTGACGCGGAAGCGGAACCGTCGCTCGTGAGCTTCGACGGGCGCGGTGCTCTCGTCTGTGAACTATCGTTCGACAAGGGCATTCACGAATTATTATATCAAGTTTTCAACGACGACCTGCCCGGACGTTTCCGGGCGCTGCACCAGTTGGTTGAACGGTACCCCACGCACATCATGACGGCGGGAGCATTACGTCCAATACTAGAGGGAAACTCGCACTGGACGCTGAAAGCCGAAGCGACACTACTTCTAAGAAACATCCATACGCCGGAAAGCGACACGCTCCTCGTGAGCCAATTGACATCCAAAGAGCACCACATCCGCAAAGCGGCGGTGGTTGCGTTAGGCTCGCGGTTCTTTTCTGCGGCTGAGCAGGCGTTGCGCCGCATAGCGGACTCGGATGCGAACGACGACGTCGCCGCGACGGCGCTTGTTTCGCTCTCGAAAATCGGGGCACGACTTTCTGTCGAATATCTCAAACAATACCAGAACAAAAAATCCTGGTACGACGTGAAGCGCATCGCCGCGCTCAAGGCAATGGAAAACATGGGCAACCCGGTGTATCTTGAACTCGTGAAGCCGTATGCGTCGTTCAGGCATCATTACGCAATCCGCCAGCAGGCGTTGAACAGTTGGGCGGCTCTTGCTCCAACAGACCCGCAGTTCATAGAGTCGTTGATGATGTTCGCGAAGAAGGACATCCTGCCCGTCCGAACAACCGCAATGACTCTGCTTGGCAAGCTGAAAATTCAACGGGCACTGCCGGTCTTGGAAGAAATTGCCAAGAAGAACGGCGACAGCGACATTCGTAAATTCGCGACGGACGCGATGGAGGAAATACAACGGGTGAAGTAATTTTTTTTATCTGTCATGCCCGTCCGCCTGCGGCGGATAAGCGGGCATCCAGTATGTGGATTCCCGATTCCCCGCCTAATAACGGCGGGACACAAAAAACGTGGAAGCATTCGGGAATGACTTTCAACATTGGAGTTTTCATGAACAAATCCCTTATCTCCTTCATCGAATATGCCGTCTGGATTGTCGCGTGCGTTGGGCTGGCGGCATTTATCGGTCTGCCGGACGCCGACCCGTTGCCCGCAAAGCAGGTGCCCGCGCAACCTCCTCCTAGGCTGTCGCAGGGGACGGGGCAATTGGCTGAGCAATCGGCTGAGCAATCGGCTGAACAATGGGCCGAACAGTGGGCCGAACAATGGGATAGAGACCTTGTTTTGCCGAGTCAGAGCGACCGCATAGCGAACTACACGATAGATGTGAAACTCGCTCCCGCCGAGCGGCTGGTCACCGGCACGGAAATCCTCGAATGGAAAAATACCACCGGACAACCCCAGCAAACCTTTCCGTTTCATCTGTATCACAACGCGTGGAAGAACAACCGGAGTACATTCGTCAAAGAAAACAATTACCAGTTTTCCGGCAGGCAGATGAAGCCGGAAGACTACGGCTATACGAACGTCAAGCGCGTGGTGTTGCTGGAAGGAAGCAATGAAACCGACATTACCGATACGTTCAAATATATCCAGCCGGACGACGGCAACGCTGACGACCAGACGGTATTTCAGGTGAGCACACCGCGCCCGATTGCCGCGGGGCAGACGATGCGGCTCAAGATCGAGTTCGAGACCAAACAACCGATTCCGATCTCGCGTACGGGAGCGATTCGGAATTATCATTTTGTCGTGCAGTGGTTCCCGAAAATCGGCGTTTGGTCGCAGGGGGCGTGGAATTGCCACCAGTTCCATGCGAACACGGAATTTTTCGCGGACTACGGTGTGTATGACGTTTCGATTACCATTCCCTCGGAGCATGTCAT
>DATCJD010000081.1:0-3991 GCA_036507435.1 Bacteroidota bacterium | reverse complement strand
AAGATCGATATCAAGACCTTCAAAGACCGCATACCAGGCGGTAATGCGGACGGGAAGGCGATCACGAACTATGATTTGAAACAACTATTGGACGGAATAAAGTCCGAACGCGATCACACCAAGGACAACATGCTGGCTCTTGAATTGGCGATGGATCATCTTGAGGCTATTCCCGATTACTATACGCGGCTTGCCAGGATGGAATGGGAATGCCAATCGGAAAAACTTATGGATATGTGAACGCCGTTCAGTGCCGCGTCCCGCCATGGCCGGCAGAGGCATTTACACATTCTAAAGAATGACTGCCGGCTTGTCATGATTCACCGAGCGGTCTTACCTTTGGTCTGATTGCGCTGCGGAGCTTGACTCTGCCCCGGCGGACGAAATAGCTACGGAACAGTAATCGTAAAAAGGACCTATGGACATGCACTTGTTGCAAAGGTCCGTCGAACACAGAATTAACGCAAGCCTCGTTAACAGCCGGCAAGCACGGCGCCTCTTGATTCCGGTGGTACGCCTACTCTGTCTTTCGGTTTTTCTCGTGCTCATTGTCGTTCCCCCTGCGTTGGGTCAGTCCAGCCGAACGCTCAGGATTTATTTGGCTCGGCACGGAGAGACCGACTGGAATGCCGAACGCCGTCTTCAAGGGGATACCGATACCGCTCTGAACTCGAGAGGGCGGGAACAGGCAGCTAAACTTGCCGAACGGCTCAAGGGAGTTCCTTTAGATATGGTTTACTCCAGTACCCTTCAGCGCAGTCGAGACACTGCAGAAATCGCGCGCGGCGAGGTCCCGCTGAAAAGTAGGGCTGGTTTGAACGAACGGAGAGTCGGGAAGTTTGAGGGCAAATGGTTGGATAGAACGAAAGATCCGGCGACCGCTGAAGAATACCCGAAACGCAGTCGCGACCCAGATGATGAACTTGATGGAGGGGAGTCGTTGAACCAATTCTATGCGCGCGTTCGCGCGACTTTCGCGGATATCCAGGGTCAACACAGTTCGGGAGCGATTCTCGTTGTTGCCCATGCCATTACGAATCAAATGATTCTCCGGGCTATTTTTGATCTAACCCCTGACGCAAGCTATCGCGATTAAGCAAGCCAATGACGAGCTTTATCTGATTGAGCTTGATGCCGGCAATGCTCCGCGTCTGTGGAAACTGATCACCGAAACGAATCTTGGCGATCTATGAAAACTGTGAAGCGATCCTGGCACGACGCTTAGTTCGCGAAGCACGGCCGGGCAATAAAAAGCGTCTGCAAGCAAAATTGATCTTCAGCGATCACGGTTACATTACACCGCTCTGGAACCCCCGGATGAGTCAAATACGTGTTATCAAGGCTTACGTTTTACCACCAACCTCTTCGCGAGTTGATAAAAATCTTCAACGCTCAATGGCAACCACCAGGCTTTGTTCCTGATTTCCTCCAAGTTATCCGGAGTGGATATAAGCGCGGGTCTATGGAACGGAACCTGTCCGGGCGAAAGAGCAAGGCTTAAAGGATGCTCTCCCATTCTTTCTCTAATTTGAATCGATTTATTCCCTCTAAATTCCCTGCCGAAACGTTTCACACAATTTCTAATCACAATATCTTGTATGTGCGTTCTTAACTCGCCACGTTTCGAATAATCCAGGCCCGATTCCACATTGCTAGGATGGTCGTCATAAACATTTGAGGCGATTTCCAATAAATACTCTAAGAGCTCGGGACGCTTATTAAAATATTCGAAATATGCATCTTCGTAGAGACGGCAGGCCTCTTCGTATTCAAAATAATTGCCGTCTACGAGCCAAATCGATCGCCAATTTCCCTTGCCAAATCTAGCGTCCCGCTCCGCCCAAAGCTCATTGCGACGCTGGCCGACGTATCCCGGCGACCTATTGTCAAACAATAGCCACTCGTTTGGGCTCAACATAAGCATAGCTCTCTATCGTGAGATTTTTGATCAATTCGACCGTACGCGGCGATCCGACCGAGGCAATCGAAGCAAACCGTCGATGCAGTTTTTTTCATTAACTCAAGCGTTGATTGGATTACGGCTTCAGCGCTTAGTTGGCTAGCCAATTCTTCCGCGTCCACAATACGCAGGGCAGCGCACTTAGTGTGTGTAGCAGTGGAATAACAGTCTGATCTGCCCGCAAAACTGGACGGTCGTATTTCTGGCGATTGAGACCGGCGAGGCATCCCTCTGGTTTCTTTCTTTAGGATGCCCAGCGTTTTGAGAACCTTTGAGAAAAACTCCCTTCTGATATTGACAGTTGCTGCAATAGTCGCTTCAGCATGTTCGAGCGTCATGTCGTTATTTTGCGCATTAGAGGATACGTTATCTGTCACTAAAGTCCCGGCGAAGACGTCAACTTTGGCCGCGTACGCCGAGGAGTTAATTGCGTTCACAATAGGAAACAATTCTTGGTCGACAGTATTCACTCCGTGAGCTTTCATTGTGGTAACCCATTTTGTTGTTTCAACGACGACGCTTTCCACGGATACGGCGGCGGTTTTAGTGGCTGCTTCGTCTGCAGCCTTATTGCGAATAATGTGAACAAGAATGCCTTTGTTTACGGAAGCAGGAAAGGATTCTCCCTTCATGACGCTAGTTGGGGTAACGATTTTTCCAACCATTTCGGGTGCGTCAATCGCCCCACAGCTACAAAGTAAAGTTATAGAGGGTAGGGTGTTGGCGGATATTGCAAAGATCGCTTCGATGAGTTCGCCTGACCGGCTGGCGAAAATCCGATTCTTATCAATTGAAACCAGAAGAACCCTCTTGCCATTGGCATCGGGGTACCAATTCACTCTTAGCGATTCATCGGTATACAATTCCGGATCGCTTATCCCTTCGTCTTTCATCAGCGAACGAACATCTCCTCTGAAACCGATTATTACGGCATCGGGTCTGTCTATGCCATACCTATTAAAAAACGTGATGAATTCCTCCCGAGGGCTCACGGAAGACAGCAAAACTTGAAGGGACTGAGTGAACGATGCGAGCTTGTCGCGGTACTTTTGCTTTGTCTTGTCGTCAACGAATTTGGTTAGGTAGAGGAGACGAATAATCGTTTTTAACGCCACTTCTCTGCCGTTTTGCCCGATTATAATGAAATCATAATTGCCCTCTTTTCGCTTGCCGATATACAGTCGGATATCGCCGGAATCCTGGTTTTCCTCCACCGGGTCGATGGAGGTATAGCGATCGCCGAGATGGTTTCGCACGTCATATTCCAGTCCACCGAAGAACATGACGTTTACTGCGGCAAAAATTAGTTCTTGATGTTTTCCGAAATACTTTAGCCCGTACCATCGCTGATCAAGTACCGCGCCTTCTTCTTGGTTGTTCTTAATAAGTCTCTCTGCGTGGGCAACCAACTCGCGAGTGCGATCTTCAAACGATACTCGAGCCGCCGTCCTACCGTGGAGAATCTCATTTGCCTTCTCTTCGACAGAGTCCTGGTACGCCTTTGGTTGGTTCCAAAGGTTACCACTCGGTGACTGATGGGCGCTGTTTTTTTCTTTGTTAAAGTAGCCATAGGAGGAATCCGCGTCACCTGACTGTTTAGCCAGTTCCCAGGGGCCACACGAAAGCGACAGAATGATGGCTAGAGCGGAAAAGAATGTTGCGGCGTATCGCTTCATAAAGTATGCGAATCGATTCAGTTCACCGATTTATAGCACGACGGCGTGTATGTGAAAATCATTGGCTCGCCGCACTGATCGTTGCTCGACTGAAAGGATGGCAACCCAACGGCGCGAAAGCAGGGAGGATGCCGCGCTTGAGATTTTCTGGCAACGGTATGATCGAGGAGAAATTAACAAGGAAGAGTTCGAAGCCCAGAAGCGCAGCCTCGTTCTAAGAGTTCTTTCGAGCCGCACAAACTGGAATAATCTGGAAAGATTCGTGTGGCCGCTCGACGGGGATCGACCCCGTCCTGATTGACGTACTATACAGAGCGTCATAAATAATTGCGCACCTTCGGTAGGTGTGTGCCCA
>DATCJD010000080.1:0-7073 GCA_036507435.1 Bacteroidota bacterium | reverse complement strand
CTTCTCGGAACGCAAAGTTCATTACTGCTTCATGAACACCGATGCCGGGAATGGTGCCCGTTCTTGTGAACTCAGGGGTTTCATTGATTTGTAAACCGCTTAATTGAGCGGATTTATCAAAGCCTTCCGAATGCGCCAAATAGGAAAAATCCTCGGCTTGTTTGTACGCCGATTCGGTGGTTTGTGCGCTCGTTTTGAGTTTCATCGTGATCGCCACGAGTTTCAGTTCGCGCCGGTCTTTGCCGGTCACTTTGATGAGATGCCATCCGAATTGCGTCCGTACCGGACCCACTACCTCACCCACCCCAGCACGAAATGCGGCATCCTCAAACGGCTTCACCCATGCGCCCCTGCCGTTCCATCCCAAATCCCCGCCCTGCGAAGCGTTACTGACGTCATCGCTGTTTGCTTTCGCGAGTTCGGCAAAATCGGCGCCGTTGCGAGCCTGCCTGAGCAGGTCGCGGATTTTTTGAATCTTCTGCACGCTGTCAGGTCCTTCTATAGCGTTGAGCAGAATATGGCTTGCCCGAACGAACTCTGTCGTGCCACGTCGTTCGTCAAGAATGTTAAACAGGTGGAATCCGTCAAAATCGATAACGGGACCCACGATATCTCCCTTTTTTGCTGAGAATACTGCCATCTCTTTCGGCCTGCTCAATTCGCCATGTTTGAAGAATGCTTCGTTGACGGGAATCTCCGAATACGTTTTCGCCAATTCCAGAAAATTAACGCCGGATTTTGCTTGAGCAATCAGGCGATTCATTTCGTCAAGAACGAGAGCGGTATCGTCTTGCGAGGGAGCGAGTTCGAACTGTACATACTTTATTTTTCGCGCGGGGCGAACCAAGAATTCTTCCTGGTTGGCGTTGTAATGTTTGCGGAGGTCGTCGTCGCTCACCGGGATGACAGAATCAGGGAAAAACCGGTTCGGGTCGAACACGACAAATTCCGCGGAGACCGTCGTATTCTGCTCCAGGAAACGCTGTCGAACTTCACCTTCCGTTACACGCACCGAAGCGTTGAGGAGGCTTTGGAGTTTATCTTGCTTTCTCTGCTCCCGGAGTACATTTTCCACCTGAAGCCACGCGTCGCGGTTTTGCGGGTCGCCGATCGCGCGGTCGTATGCCGCCCGGTTAAACACGCCGGTCGAATCCCGGAAGTTACGCGCTAAAAATTCCGGCGGGTTCGGACCGTGCACGATGTCGACAATTTCCCGGTCGGTCACCCTAATGCCCAGCCGTTGGATATGCTCATCCATCAGGGATTGCTGAACGAAGGTATTCCATACCTGATCGCGCAAGTAGCGTTCCGTGTCTTCATCCGGTTCCGACCCGGATTGCGTACGGTATGCTTCCATCTGCTGGCGGAGCATGGCGGAAAATTCCGGATAAGTAATTTCTTTCCCGTTGACGCTGCCGACAATATTGCTCGTCGCGCCGGATTGCATTTGAGGCAACTCCATACCCCAGTCGAACACGATGAGGACGATAAACAGGACGGCAAGCACTGCAAAGAGCTTTGCCAGGTTGTTGCGAATTTGAGTCATCAATGCCATAACGAACAATACTCCCGCACAAAAAAAATAATAGTTGGTCGTTCAATATAGCCGTGAAACGCTTGAAATGCAATGGTTTTTTATTGACTTTGAAACCACATTGGAGTATATTGGAATTCGCTTCTGTTGAAAACTTCCCGGCTTCTTACCTGTTGTCGTCGATCACGCCTGCGGATATGCTTCCAGAAATGTGGCGAACGCTATGGTGAGAACCGTGAGAGAAACTCTCGGACAAAGTTGATAACGATTTAACCCGGAGATGTATTTGTGAGAAACCACTTATCGCGGATTGTGCTTATCCTGGCGGCGGTCGTCCTTTCATTGTATTTCCTCTACCCGACCTACGAAGATTACCAAAACCGCAAACACATCGAAACTCTCAGCGGCGCAGACAGCCTGAACTACATAGAAGAGCACCAAGACGACATCTTCGCGGCAAGATTGAAGCGAATGAAGTTGGGACTCGACCTGCAAGGCGGTATGCGTGTCGTCCTGGAAGTGGACGTCCTGCGGCTTCTCGAAGACATCGCCAAAAACAAAGACGATAATTTTACGTCCGTTGTTCAGCAAGTCCGCACCGAATCGCAAACCACGGACGAATCTGTCATCCCTCAACTCGTCTCCGAATTTCAAGAGCGCGGCATCCGCCTGAGCCGGTACTACGGTAGTATCCGCGACGACGACGACGCGATCTTGAGCCAGTTGAACGATGAAACGGAAAAAGCGATTGACCGCGCCATCGAAATCGTCCGCAACCGCGTCGACCAGTACCGCGTGTCCGAGCCGAACATCCAGAAGCAAGGCTCGCGGCGCATTATCGTCGAATTGCCCGGCGTGAAGGATGAAAATGAAGTTCGCCAGCTTCTGCAAGGCACCGCGAAACTTGAATTCCGTTTGCTGAAAGACCCGACACTTACCTACCGCGTGATGGAGTCGATTGATAAACTGCTTGCGGGGAAAGGCGTTACCGACACCGTTGACGCTCGGCAAACCGCCGCAACTACACCCGACACTCAAAAAGACGCCCTTTCCGACCTGACCGGCGCGGCAAGCGCCGACACACTCTCCGATGCGAAATTTGCAGAGGAACATCCATTTTTTAATTATGTGCGCCCGAACCCGAACAATACGGGCGAGGGGTACGTGCAAGAAAAAGACCGCGAACGCGTCCGGAGAATTTTTGACCGTCTCGACGTGCAAGCGCTCATGCCTCCGGATTTTCAATTCGTATGGTCTGCGAAACCCATAGAAGGCAATGACGGCATTAAGTATTTCACGGTGTACGCCGTGCGAAGCCAGGTGGAACTCACGGGCGGCGTTATCGTTGATGCGAGAGCAAGCGTCGACCCGGAAAATAACCGTCCCATCGTCAATATGGAAATGAACTCCGACGGCTCGCGCGAGTGGGCGCGGATAACCGGCGCAAACGTCGGGAAACGCATCGCCATTGCGATGGATAATTCGGTCTTCTCCGCCCCCGTGGTCGAACAAAAAATTATCGGCGGCAGGTCTCGTATCACCGGTTTGGATTCTCCCGGCGAAGCGCGTTTGCTGGAAATCGTTCTGCGCGCAGGCGCCTTGCCCGCTCCTGTGGCAATCATCGAACAAAGAACCGTCGGGGCTTCGCTCGGCGAAGACTCCATCCGCTCCGGCTTAACAGCAACCACTATCGCATTTCTTTTTACCGTGATCTTTATGGTTGTGTACTACAACTCGGCGGGCACCGTTGCCGATATTGCCCTGCTGTTTAATATGCTCTTTGTCCTCGGCATCTTAGCGGGTTTTCAGGCGACGCTTACACTCCCCGGCATTGCGGGCATTATCCTCACCATCGGGATGGCAGTCGACGCGAACGTGCTGATTAACGAGCGCGTGCGCGAGGAACTTACCGGCGGGAAAACGCTCCGAGCGGCAATCGATGCGGGCTACGATAAAGCGTTCAGCGCTATTCTTGATTCGAACATTACGACGTTCCTGACGGGCATTATCTTATACCAATTCGGGTCGGGTCCGGTACAAGGCTTTGCCCTGACGCTCATGATCGGCATTGCGGCGACGATGTTCAGCGCTTTGCTGATTACACGCGTCATCTTTAACCTGCTCACCGAACGCAGTATCAATCCAAAATTTGGTTAACCAATTCTGATTTTTATGAGGAAGTAAATGCGTTTTTTTAAGAAAACGAATATCGATTTTCTCAAGCCCCGCCGCTCGATGTATCTCTTGTCATTATGTGTCATCCTTGCCGGCATGGTATCGCTTGTGGTGAAAGGCATCGACTACGGGATAGATTTCCGCGGTGGAACGGAGATCGTCCTGCAGTTTGAACAGCCGATTGAAATCGGGACCTTGCGCAATGCGCTGGGCACCGTCGACATGAGCCAGAGCGAAATCAAGACCTTCGGCGCCGAAGAAAATATTCTGATCCGCACCACCGAACAGGGCGAGGGCATGATTGTCGGGGACAAAATCAAGAACGCCATCCAGACGGCGCTGACGGACACGAAATTTATCGTCCTCAAAGAATATAAAATCGGGCCGAAGATCGGCGAAGAACTTCGCCGCGACGCGCTCTATGCCGTGGTCGCCTCGCTCGTCGTCATCCTCGGGTATATCGCCATCCGGTTTAAATTTATCTACGGCGTGGGCGCGGTTGCCGCGTTGTTCCACGACGTGCTCGTGACACTGAGCGTGATGTCCCTGTTGGATGGAGTCTTCCCGCGATTGAATCTGGAAATTACACAGGAAGTCGTGGCGGCATTCCTCACGCTTGTCGGTGTGTCCGTTAACGACACAGTGGTCGTATTCGACCGTATCCGGGAGAATCTGAAAATCTACAAGACAATGTCGCTGGGCGAGGTGATTAACCGAAGCCTGAACGACACGCTCAACCGTACGATCATTACCAACGGCACAATCTTCGCCGTGCTCTTTATCCTTCTGCTCGGCGGGGGGGAAGTTACACGGGCGTTTTCGTTCGCCTTAACGGTCGGAACCATCGCGGGGACGTATTCGTCCATTTACATTGCCAGTGCCCTTGTTTTGGACTGGAATTTGCGGCAAAAAAAAGCTAAATAGCCGAAACAGTTTTTCTACACTCACGAGGAGCGGCACATGAAGCTCAAAACCAAAGATGTGAACAACGTAACGGTCATTGAGTTGAAGGGCAATGTGATGGGAGGTCCGGACGCCACCGCGCTCAACGATGAACTTCACAAACTCATCGAAACGAAGAAGACGAAAGTCGTCATCGACTTGCATGACGTGAAGTTTATGAACAGCTCAGGCTTGGGCATGCTCATCGGCAGTTTAACCACGATACGCAACGCCGGCGGCGACCTGAAAATCGCCCGCGCCTCCGATAAAATCGAGAGCCTGCTCATCGTCACCAAGCTGATTACCGTATTCGACCATCACGAGAATGTCGAGAAAGCCGTCGCGGCTTTCAAGTAGCCGAGCGGTACGAGGACGCTACGACAAACGTCAAAACGAGAACCGCCAAAAAAGGGGAACACACCGTGTTCCCCTTTTTTCTTGGCACAGCTTGTATTTGATTCTCCCTTCCGATATATTGTGCCGAGATTTCACTTCACCCGCATAGCACATGGAAAAAGGAACTGTCTTCGTCGCTGTAGCCGGCAACATCGGCGCCGGGAAATCGTCGCTCACGCGCATGCTGGGCGAACGTTTCCGCTGGAAGCCCTATTACGAGTCGGTGGATGATAATCCGTATCTCTCCGATTTTTACGCCGATATGGAACGGTGGTCGTTCCATCTACAAATTTATTTCCTCGCCAACAGGTTCAAAAGCCACAAGTTCATTGTCGAGGGCGATTCTTCCGTTATTCAAGACCGCTCTATTTACGAAGACGCCGAGATCTTTGCCCGCAACCTCCATGAAATCGGCAACATGACCCCGCGGGACTACGAGAACTATGTTTCATTGTTCCATGTCATGATGGAATACCTCAAACCTCCCGACCTGATGATCTATCTAAAAGCCACCGTTGATACATTGACAAAACAAATTTCACGGCGCGGCAGGTCCTTCGAGCAGGGTATCCCGCGTTCGTATCTGGAACAGCTTAATCATCTCTACGATGAATGGATCGCGAATTACAAAATCGGCCCGCTGTTAGTCATACCAAGCGACAACCTGGACTTCGTCAACCGAAAGGAAGACTTTGAATATATCGCAAAACTCGTGAAGGACGCCCTGCCTCAGTTGCAGTTGTTTGAGACGTAAGCAACAAAGCCCGACTTCCGTCGGGCTTTGTTGTGTTAACACTGTGTAGTCTGAAATCCCGGGTTATTTTTTCTTTCTACTCAATAGCGCATCGTACGCTTTCTTGTTCTTCAAGATGGCGACAGTTGTCATAAGCTGGGAATCGTCGCGCATGGAGCTTTCGATGCGCGCTTTTTCGCCTTTGAGCCTGCTCAGAATTTCGGCTTTCAGGGCAACTTGAATTTCCTTCTTATTCCGCTGTAAGGCAGAGCCTTTTTCGCGTTCAGCCATCGTGTTCAACTTGTCAACGCTCTCTAAAAATTCCCTGCCGTACTTTGATTTTTCCGCAACGTCGCGCAAGTCGCGGAGCTTCAATTCCGCTTCACTATGGTATTCGAACTTTCTCTCCTTCAGAAATGCCTCAAAGTCCTTCAGCATTTCGTCCGTTACCTCGAAGTGTTCCGGCAGGGTCGTCTTCTGAGCCGCGTAACGGTTGGCGTATTTAAACAGCATTGCCTTACGCATAAGCTCCTTGTAGAACCTGCTCGGCTCTGGGTCGTTCACAACGGAATCCGGTAAAATGCCTCCGCCTTCCAGCACTTCCCGGTCATGCGCGGTATGGAATACTTTGCGCAGGCTGTCGGGAATCGTCGCAAAGCCGCCGTTCTCCGTCGGGTGTGAATAGTCGAGTTCCTGTATGCTTCTTCCGCTTGGTGTATAGTAACGCGCGGTGGTCATCTTCAGCGACGTTTTTTCCGAGAGTCGCGTAATCGTCTGCACAAGTCCCTTGCCGTAGGTGCGCCCCCCGACGATAATACCGTGGTCGAGGTCCTGAACCGCGCCCGCCACGATTTCGCTGGCGCTGGCGCTATTCCCGTTCACAAGGACGGCAAGCGAAACTTCGGGGAGCATCGGCTTTTCGGTGGAATAATATTTGCGCTGGCTGTTATCCTTCCGACCGCGCGTAGACACCACGAGACTGCTTTCGGGCAAAAATTTTGCAGACACATCGACGGCAACATCCAGCAAGCCGCCGGGGTTCTCCCGGATATCCAGCACGAGGCCGCTGAGAGTACCCGTTGCGCGAAGCTCCTTCATCGCCTGGCGCACATCATCGCCGGCTGTGCGCGAAAACCGTTCGAGCTTGATGTACCCGATACCCGGTTCGACAAAGCCGGTGTACGTGACATTCTTGATGGAAATCTCTTCACGCACAAGGATGAATTCCAACAACTGCGGCTCACCTTCACGCTCAATTTTCATTCTGATGTCCGTACCAGGCGCGCCGCGCAC
>DATCJD010000079.1:0-12418 GCA_036507435.1 Bacteroidota bacterium | reverse complement strand
CGTGAGACTGCCCAGGGACTTGTGAATAAAGCCTTAAGCGACGCGGTCGCGAAACAAACTTCAGAAGAACGAGAAGCGACAGCTCGGAAAGAAATAGACCTTGCCATGCAAGAATGTCTCTCCAAAGGCATTACGAGTTTTCAAGATGCAGGGTCGTCGTTCCGGACTATTGACCGCCTGAAACAAGTCGTGGACGAAGGCAAAATGCTCCTGCGCTTGTGGATGATGGTGCGCGAGAGCGTGGATGACTTGGCGAAAAATCTTGCCGCTTACCGAACTGTCGGCTACGGGAATAACCACTTGACCGTTCGCGCCATCAAACGGACGATAGACGGCGCACTCGGATCGCGCGGCGCATGGCTCCTAGAGCCGTACTCTGATATGCCGACAACCACAGGGCTGAACACCTCCTCTCTCGATGAAGCAAAACAGATTGCCGAGCTTGCACTTCAGCATGATTACCAATTTTGCGTCCACGCCATCGGCGATAGGGCGAACCGTGAGATACTGGATATTTTTCAGTCGTCGTTCGAACAACAACCTGATAAAAAAGACTTGCGCTGGCGCATTGAGCATGCCCAGCATTTGAACCCGTTGGATATTCCGCGCTTCGGACAACTCGGCGTCATTGCCTCGATGCAGGGAATTCATTGCACGTCGGATGCGCCGTATGTGCCCGCGCGGCTCGGCGCGCAACGTTCGGAAGAAGGCGCGTACGTCTGGCAAAAGCTCATGAGCACGGGAGCGCTTATCGTGAACGGGACTGATGCGCCGGTTGAGGACGTGAACCCGATTCAGTCTTTCTATGCGACAGTGTCCCGCAAGTTGAATGACGGCTCCGTGTTTTATCCCGACCAGCGGATGAGCAGGGAGGAGGCGCTCAAATCCTACACCATCAACGCCGCACAGGGCGCGTTTGAGGAAGCCATCAAAGGGTCGTTGACGCCCGGGAAGCTTGCGGATATTGTGGTGCTCTCGAAAAATATCATGACGATTCCGGAAGATGAAATCCCGTCGGCAGAAGTGCTCTACACTATTGTCGGCGGACAAATCGTGTACCAGAAATAGTAACGTGAATCCATTGCAGATTATCCGAATTTGACGTACCTTGTTCTATAAGCGGCCTCAAAAATACCCTATAGTGTCATTCCCGAATGTTTTTATCGGGAATCCATAGTGTGGATGCACGCTTAATGCCTGCGGGCATGACAACTGCTTTTTTTTGAGACGGCTTCTACTACTTTAAACACGAACGGCACGAAAAATTTCTATGACTCCCCAATACCGCATCCTCATTACAAAAACGCTCGAAGTCCCAAAGAATGTGCTGACGGCAGTATTCGATTCCCAAGACGAAGCAGTCAAAGCCGCCGAAGAGAAGCTCGCAGAGCTTGACGGCGACGTCGCCATCGTAATGGAGCTTCTTGCCGGTAATTCACGGGTAATACAAACCTTTGAGAAAGTGCGAAAGGCTGGATGAGCGTTCGAGCCTTTCCGCAGAAATGAAAAAACCGCCTGTAACCTTCAGGCGGTTTTTTTTCGTTCTTGTCCTTTTGTACTCTAAACGTTAGATTTTCACTATACTCTCATGTCCGACCCTCTTTCCCTTTCCCTCATCCTCGTATTGATTTTTTTTGTCGCCGTGCTGTACTCCTCCGTTGGGCATGGCGGCGCGTCCGGATATTTAGCGGTGCTCTCGTTCTTTGCCGTTGCTCCGGCTGAAATGTCCTCTACCGCATTAGTGCTAAACCTCCTCGTCGCCGGTGTGGGAGCGTATCTCTACACGAAGGCAGGCCACCTCTCTTGGAAGCTCACGTGGCCCTTCCTCGTTACGTCTGTCCCGATGGCGTTCGTCGGCGGCTTGCTCTCGGTATCCGATAAAACGTACTTTCTACTTCTCGCGGCGGTGTTGCTCGTTGCAGCTATCCGGCTGGCGACGGCGAAAAATGTCGCACTCAATGACTCCGAAACGTTGAACCTCCGACTTGGCGTCGCGCTTCCGGTTGGCGCGGGTGTCGGCATACTCTCCGGCATCGTCGGCGTGGGCGGCGGGATATTCCTCAGCCCGCTCATGATCTTTATGAAGTGGGCGGACCCAAAGCGTACGGCGGCAGTCTCGGCGTTGTTCATCTGGGTCAACTCGCTGGCAGGGCTGGGCGGACGTTTTCTCCGGGACGCTCTTGTCTTCGGTGATCTCTTGCCTCTCGTCGTTGCGGCGTTTTTAGGCGGATTACTCGGCTCTTATGTCGGTGCAAACAAATTTTCCGGAGCGATGCTTAGGAGAGTCTTAGCCATTGTGCTTCTCATCGCCTCATTTAAGTTAGTATACGCTGCGTAATAGAGGTCACAGGTAGTGTCTCAGTTTCACTACTTCAGCGATGGTGTCAGGAGTTTCCTCCTGACACCAAGGCATTTTCGGTCAGGACGTAAGTCCGGACCGCACAAACTGAGACACTACCCGGTCACATCTCCCGTTTACTTCCTGCTTAAAAATCCCTATATTTTTTGATAACTGCTTTGCCACGAAGACTCGAAGGCACAAAGAAAAATTACTTAGTTCTATAAGCCATTACTTACAATAAGACATAAAAACACATTCGAGATGGTACGGTAGCCGCAGGCTTTGCGTTGTTTGCATCCCGTCGCATTCTGACGGGATAGCCTGCGAATTCTCAAAAAAAAACGCAACCTATCCCAAGGGGATGCCTTCGGCAAAGGTTGCGGCTACTCTAAAAAATTTTACTTCGTGTCTTTGTGCCTTCGTGGCAATGTATTTAAGGAAAACGCATGAACGAAAAATCTCAAGAAGCGCTCTTAGCTGAATTCGAAGCACGTGTCACACGCGGAGAAAAAATCGAACCGGGCGATTGGATGCCGGACGATTATCGCAAAGAATTAATCCGCATGATCAGCCAGCATGCGCACAGTGAGATCGTCGGGCAACTGCCGGAAGGGCAGTGGATTCCGTTCGCGCCGGGGTTTCGCCGCAAGCTGACGCTCGTAGCCAAAGTGCAGGATGAAGCAGGGCACGGCCAATTGCTCTACACAGCGGCAGAGACGCTCGGCAAATCCCGCGAAGCGATGATGGATGAACTTCTGACCGGCAAAGCGAAATACGCGAACGTATTTAACTATCCCACGCCGACGTGGGCGGATGTCGGCATTATCGGCTGGCTGGTGGATACCTCTGCGGTGATCAACCAGACGATGCTGGCGCAGAGTTCCTACGGTCCCTACGCCCGCGCGATGAAGCGCATTTGCTACGAGGAAGCGTTCCACATCAAACAGGGATATGATTCAATCGTCGCGCTCGCGAAAGGCACGCCCGAACAGCGCGCGATGGTGCAGGACTCCATCAACCGTTGGTGGTACCCGACGCTCATGATGTCCGGTCCGCCGACGAAGCTCTCCGAACACACCGAACGCTCGATGAAATGGAAAATCAAAACGAAGAAGAATGAACAGGTGCGTCAGGAATTTATCGACCTTATCGTTCCGCAAATCCGCGCCCTGGGCTTCGATGTTCCCGACCCCGACTGCAAACTCAACGCACAGACGGGCCACTTTGAGTATACCCAGCCGGATTGGGATGAGTTAAAGCGCGTCGTCAACGGAGACGGTCCATGCAATAAAGAACGCTTAGACACGCGGCGCAAAGCGCACGAAGAAGGCATGTGGGTGCGTGAGGCGCTTGCCGTTGCCAACAAGAAAGCGGCGGCGTAATGGATACGCAGTGGGAAACATACGAAGTGTTTCACCAGACCAAGCGCGGCGACCCGCACGTGCACGTCGGGGCGGTGCATGCCCCCGACCCGCAGATGGCGCTCCAGATGGCGCGCGACCAGTTCGCCCGCAGGATGAAGTGCGCAAGCATTTGGGTCGTTCGCACGAAGGACGTCGCCCGCACGGACTATCAGGATGAAACCTTCTTCGCTCAGATTCTCGATAAAAGTTACCGCGACCCGAAGGCATTCGAAGCGCCGGATAAGGGAGAGCATTGATGCCGCTTGAAGTTCCAACCGATATTCCAAAGGAAGCGCTTCAGCGTCTTCTCATCGCTCTTGCGGATGACGAGTTGGTGTTAGGACACCGCGATTCGGAATGGACGGGGCACTCACCAATTCTCGAAGAGGATATCGCGTTCTCTAACATTGCGCAGGATGAGATCGGGCACGCGCTCTTGTGGTACACCATCAACGAACAGCTTGGCGGCAAGTCGCCCGACTGGATGGGCTTCGAGCGTAACTGGAAGCATTTTACCTGCTGTCATTTTACAGCATTCCCAAAAGGCGATTTTGCGTACACCGTCGTGCGGCAGTATTTGTTCGACGTGGGCGAGCAGGTGCGGTTGAAGAACTTGTCAACCAGTTCTTTCGCTCCATTGAAAGAAGCGGCTGAAAAAATTATCATGGAGGAAGGCTATCATCTGATGCACAGCCAGAGTTTGTTAGAGCGGCTCGGCGATGCGACTGAAGAAAGCCACAAGCGCATGCAAGCCGCAATTGACACAGCGTTTCCGCAGGCGCTGGGCATGTTCGAAGAATTGACAGGCGAAGACGAATTGGTGAAGGCGGGTGTATTCTCCGGAAACGAAGCTCTTAAAGAGCAATGGCTCGAACTTATCGTCCCAGTGATAACGTCGGCTTCATTGGAGCTTCCTGTTGAAAAGAAAAACGGAACATTCACCACCGACGTGAAAGCCGAAGAAGGCGGCAGGAAGGGCTGGCAGAAGGAACATCTCAAACAACTTGTTGAAGACTTGCAATCTGTCTATAAGATGTCTCCGGGAGGAAGCTGGTAATGGTTGACGTCACTCAGCACGTACCGACTCAAGAAACAGCCTGGCAAGCGTTGGGCGAAATCTCCGACCCGGAGATTCCCGTCCTTTCACTTGTTGACTTGAAAGTTATCCGCTCCGTGAACGTCGAAGGCTCGGCAGTGTCCGTCGAAATGACGCCGACGTTCCTCGGCTGTCCCGCATTGGAATACATGAAACAGGAAATACGCGAGAAGCTCCTCGCACTTGGTTTCGAGCAAGTGAATGTCGAGCTTCAACTTTCGCCCGCGTGGTCTTCGGACCTTTTGAGCGAGGACGCGCGCGAAAAACTCCGGGCGTTCGGCGTTGCGCCGCCTGCACTGCGCGCGGCTACTCTCGCAGAAACTCTCAAGAAGCCCGTCGCGTGTCCGTACTGTAAGTCGTATCACACACGTCTCGAAAGCCCGTTCGGTCCGACGCTCTGCAGGCAGATATTTTACTGCGAGCAGTGCAGGCAGTCATTCGAGCGATTTAAGACCCTCTAACAAATCCTTACACTCGTCGTTCCCCGATGCCCGAAACAAAAATCCTCAACGTCCAGCCAGAAAGTATCGACCCGGCTCTCATCGCGCAAGCGGTGGAGGTGTTGAAGCGGGGAGGACTGGTCGCGTTCCCGACGGAGACGGTGTACGGTCTCGGCGCCGATGCGCTGAGTGCGCAAGCGGTGGAAAGTGTGTTTGATGCAAAAGGCAGGCCCGCTGATAATCCTTTGATAGTTCATATTTCCAGCGAGAAGCATTTGTTCGATATAGTGGATGAAATGCCGAAGGTCGGCGAACTTCTCGCGAAACATTTTTGGCCCGGACCTCTCACGCTGGTCGTGAAACGGACATTTTTGGTGCCGGATAATGTCGCCGCGCATTTAGATACGGTCGCGGTGCGCATGCCCAACCATCCCGTTGCGCTTGCGCTCATCGAGGCATTCGGCGGAGGCATCGTCGCGCCGAGCGCGAACCTCTCCGGCAAGCCGAGTCCCACAACCGCGCGGCACGTGATGCATGACTTGCGCGGCAAAGTAGATATAATTCTCGATGCAGGTCCGACGCCCATCGGCGTTGAATCGACAGTGGTCGACCTCAGCACCGACCAGCCGCTTGTCTTGCGGCTTGGCGGACTTCCCGTTGAGCAGTTGAGGAAGGTCGTGAGCAGACTACAAACCTCTACGGAAATCGAATCGCTCATGCGTTCTCCCGGCACACGGCACAGGCACTACGCGCCCGCGGCGCAAGTGATTCTCGTAGAGGAAAACGACCACGATGCGTATGCCACCGCCATCCAGACGCACCGCCAGCAGGGCAAAAAAGTGGGGGCGATTGTGCATTCTGCCGCGTTGTCGAATTTAGAGAGAAGCGAATTCGTGCGCGCACTGCCGAATTCTTCCGAGGTCTTCGCCCAGCGGATTTACGCGCTCTTGCGGGAAATGGACGACGTGGGCGTTCAGGTGATTGTGGTGGAAGGGATAGAAGAGACCGGGCTTGGCGCGGCGGTCATGGACCGCCTCAGGCGAGCGGCGCAAAGTTCTTAGTGCAATTCTTAAAATTATCCTCTATATTATTTTGAAATTGTTGACTCACGAAGCGCCCCTCTGAAGTTCCTCGCATGAAGCCTGAACAAATACACACACTTGAGTCGTTTGCCCGTTTGGATATCCAGCGGGCGAAACGAACCGGCATTCCCGAAGCGGTGTTCGCGGAAGGGAAGACGGCTTCTCAGGTTTCCTCATTGCTCCAAGCGCTCGCGGAAAAATCCGGCTATGGACTTGCTACGAGAGTCCTGCCGGCGATTGCCGCTCAAGTATCGGATGAAATTCCCAAAGACTATAAGACAACGTACAACCAAACCGGGAGGACACTTCTTGTCACGCGACCGGACTACGAGCCGAAATCTACTGGAGGGAAAATTGCAATTTTATCTGCGGGGACATCCGACCTGCCGGTTGCCGAGGAAGCGAGAGTAACAGCCGAAGTGATGGGCTGTGAAGTATTGACGTACTACGACGTCGGCGTCGCGGGCATTCACCGCCTCGTCCAGCCGATTGAAGAAATTTTGAAGCAAGAGGTATCGTCGCTCGTCGTTGTCGCCGGCATGGAAGGAGCGTTGCCGTCTGTCGTGAGGGGGTTGGTTCCGGTGCCGGTCATCGGAGTCCCGACAAGCGTCGGCTATGGCTATGGCGGAAAAGGAAAAGCGGCGCTCATGAGCATGTTGCAATCTTGCGCCCCGGGGCTGACGGTTGTAAACATTGACAATGGATTCGGTGCGGGGGCAACCGCCGCGCTGATCGCAAATCGCATCGCTCAAGTTGTGTTAAGGTCTCTCCAACAGTAAAGCACAATCACGTGCCAATAAGAAAAAATAAACGCACACGCAGTAACTTCAGCAAGCGACCTCTCGTCGGGATCATCATGGGAAGCGCCTCGGACGCCCCTGTTATGCTCGCCGCAAAAGAGATGCTGGATGATTTCGGCGTGCCGTGCGAGTTCAAGGTTGTCTCCGCCCATCGCACGCCTGATGAGATGTTCCGCTACGCGGAAAGAGCTGTCACACGCGGGCTTCATGTGATTATCGCTGGAGCGGGCGGAGCGGCACATTTACCCGGCATGATTGCTTCGAAGACGTCTCTTCCTGTAATAGGAGTTCCCGTGCGCTCGCGCACGATGGACGGGTTGGATTCATTGCTATCGATTGCCCAGATGCCGAAAGGAATTCCCGTCGCGACGGTCGCCGTTGATAACTCGGCGAACGCCGGCTTGCTTGCCGTGCGCATCCTTGGGTCAAAGTATCCCGTCTTGTTGCGCGAAATGGATCGCTACCGCAAGCGCATGAAAGTTCAAGTCCTCAACATGTCCCGGAGTATTCAGCGGGGCAGAAAAAAGAAACGGGCATGAGCGCGCTCCTGCCTCCGGCAACAATCGGCATTATCGGCGGCGGTCAGTTGGGGATGATGACCGTTCGCGAGGCACAGCGAATGGGCTACCGGACAGTCGTGTGGGACCCCGACCCGGCGTGTCCGGCGTCAAGACTTGCCGACGATACGATTGTCGCCCCGTTCGATGACCGCAATGCCTCGACAATTCTCATAGAGAATTCCGACGTCGTGACATACGAGTTTGAAAATGTTGACAGCGCAGCTGTCGAGAGAGTTGAACACTCAACAACGGTCTATCCCGGCAGTCGCATTCTTAAGATTGCCCAGCATCGCAGAAAAGAGAAGGAAGAGTTACACACGCGCGGCTTTCCGGTTGTCAAACACGCTGTTGTGACACAACCGGACGAGCTATCTGCTGCGGTCTCGACAGTTCAACTGCCCGTCGTCGTAAAAACGACGACCGCGGGGTATGACGGGAAGGGTCAGGCAATCCTTCGCACTCAGGGCGAGGTCGAGACATTTCTCAAAGAGCACATCAACGGGACGCGTGAGTTTATCGTAGAGCAGTTTCTTGAATTAGAATGCGAATTATCCTGCATCGCCGTACGAAGTAACACCGGAGAAGTTGTGGCGTACCCGATTTCCGAGAACACGCACCGCAATAATATGTTGCATAAAACGGTCGTTCCCGCGCGAGTCTCAGAGGCACTGTTAATACAAGCGTTGGAACTCGGAACATCAATCATCGAGTCGTTCGGCATGGTCGGCGTGCTGTGCGTGGAAATGTTTGTCACGAAGAGCGGGGCGTTGCTCGTGAACGAGCTTGCGCCGCGGCCCCATAATTCCGGACACTATTCGCTCGATGCAACCACCTGCTCTCAGTTCGAGGCGCTCGTGCGGGCAATATGCGGGCTGACGGTGCCGGAGCCACGGCTTCTTGCGCCCTGTGCGATGGTGAATCTCCTCGGCAAGCATCTTGAACGTGTACACGTGCCAGAGCTTGTGCAAATGCCCGGAGTGAAGCTCCACCTGTACGGAAAAAAGCGAATCGAACCCAACAGAAAAATGGGACATGTTACAATTTTAGGGAAGACCCCCGTTGAAGTTGACCAACTCGTGAAGCAGGTCGAACACATGATAGGTGAATGATGAGCACAATACAATGTCCGTCGTGCGGTATGGATGTGAAACAAGGGATGAAATTCTGCCCGCAGTGCGGGAGTGCGCTGTTGTCTCCCCAAGTCGCCGACGCGACTGAAAGCAAAGCACGAAAGCCAAAAATACGACTGATTGCGCTCGCCATTTTAGTAGTGGCGCTTGGCGGCGGTCTGTCGGTATATTTCGGGACGCTGTTCCGCGAATTCCACCCGGTTATTGATAAACAGCCGACACTCGAAGTGGAAATCATGTACGGCATCGAACAGGAATTTCGAAGCCGTCCAGTGAATGCGATGATGGACGGGGGATTTATTACTATTCCCTTGGAAAGCGTACATACAGGAAAACTGGTCCGGTTCTTCGACCCCGAAGGGGTGCAGGCGATACCGGTGATCGCGTATATTACGCCCGAAGGTAAACTGGTGACGGCAATGAGCAAAAGCGAAAACTGCCAATCAACCGACTTTTATTTGAAAGGGCACAACATCCATTGCGCATCGTGCCCTTCGTACTGGAACATGTCAAGCCTTGAACCGTACGCCTGTTGTCAGCGATTTTATCCGGACCCGATACCGAGCAGTATCGTCAATAATGTTATCCGCATAGACGCACAGATTGTCCGGAATTGGCATCCGCGCGGATAATAGCCGTGCAATATTTATTTCATTCAACAACAAGTATGTCACGACACACATCAATTGTCAGATGGGTTGAAGAAACAGCCCGCCTCACGAAGCCAGACCATATTTACTGGTGTACTGGAACCGAAGAAGAGTACCGGGATTTCATTCAACAAATGTTGAAAGAAAAAACTCTCCTCGAACTCAACCCCACGACCTACCCGAACTGTTATCTTCACAGAAGCCATCCCAGCGACGTCGCCCGAACAGAAAATCTCACGTTCATTTGCTCTTCATCGAAAGAAAACGCCGGACCAACGAATAACTGGATGGACCCAAAAGCGGCGAAGGAAAAAGCGAGCAAACTGTTTGACGGCTGTATGAAGGGGCGCACCATGTACGTGATTCCGTACCTGATGGGACCCGCGGGGTCGAAATTCAGCAAGGTCGGTGTAGAGGTCACCGACAGCCTCTACGTCGCCGCAAGCATGCACACGATGGCGCGCGTGGGCCAAGTTGCGCTCGACCATCTCGGCGACTCCGATGATTTTGTGCCCGGCTTGCATTCACTCGGCGACCTCTCTCCGGAGCGACGCCTCATTCTCCATTTTCCAGAAGAACGGCTCATCTGGAGTATCGGTTCCGGATATGGCGGCAATGCCTTGCTGGGAAAAAAATGTTTCGCCTTGCGCATCGCAAGCTCCATGGCGAAACAAGAAGGCTGGATGGCGGAGCATATGCTGATCATCGGCGTTGAAGACCCCGACGGCAAGGTCACATACATGGCGGCGGCGTTTCCGAGCGCCTCGGGAAAAACAAACCTCGCCATGATGATCCCCGCGCTCAAGGAGCAAGGCTATAAAGTTTGGACTGTCGGCGATGATATCGCGTGGATGTACATAGACGAAGTTGGACAACTCCGGGCTATCAACCCGGAAGCCGGATTTTTCGGCGTCGCGCCGGGCACGAGCTACAAAACAAATCCCATCGCGATGGATACGATTAAGAAGAATACTATTTTTACCAATGTTGCGCTGACGCCGAACAACGAACCCTGGTGGGAAGGAATCGGTACCCCGCCGCTAGACGGCTTGCTCGATTGGCAGGGGAGAACGTGGAAACCCGGAGGCGAGCCTGCCGCGCATCCGAACTCGCGTTTCACCGCGCCCGCCAGACAATGTCCGTCTATTTCACCGAAGTGGGAAGACCCGAAGGGCGTTCCCATCTCCGCGATTATTTTCGGCAGTCGCCGATCACGCGTGGTGCCGCTGGTGACGCAGGCGTTCAACTGGCAACATGGTGTATTCCTCGGCGCGAGTATGGGGGCGGAGACTACCGCCGCGGCAACCGGCGCTGTCGGTGTCGTGCGCCGCGACCCCATGGCGATGCTTCCGTTCTGCGGATACAATATGGGCGAGTATTTCGGGCACTGGCTTGCAATGGGCAAGAAGATGAAACAGCCGCCGCTGGTGTTTCGCGTCAACTGGTTCCGTAAAAATGAAAAAGGCGAATTTCTCTGGCCCGGGTACGGCGAAAACGTCCGCGTGCTGAAGTGGATGTTGGAACGCGTGAAAGGCAAGGGCGGTTCGCGGGAAACGCCTCTCGGCATCGCCCCCACGCCCGATGCAATCGATACCGGAGGGTTACAGCTCTCCGCACATGCGATGGAACAGCTACTGCATATCGACCGCGATGGCTGGCTTGACGGCGCAGAAGCTATCAATGAATTTTTCCAAAAATTCGAAGACCATTTACCAGCCGAGCTTTGGCAGGAACACGCCAATCTTGAAGAACGGCTTTCGAAAGCTCCCAGCTGAATCATTTCGGAGTTCACGTTTTCCTAATCAAGGATGATGTATGAAAATTGACGAGTTCATTCGTAAACTGTTGCCGCAAGACGCGAAATTTTTCTCTTTATTGGAAGATTCCGTGCAGAATACCGTGCACGCCTCGGAACTGCTCAAGGACCTCTCGCGGAGCAAGAACGACCGTGAACGCGAGCGTTTGGTCGGGCGCATCAAAGAACTCGAGCACCGCGGCGATGAAATTACGCACACCATTTTCTCGGAACTTAACGCGACGTTCGTGACGCCGTTCGACCGTGAGGATATTCATCACCTCACATCCGCGCTCGACGATATTCTCGACCATATCGACGGGAGTGCCGGACGCTTTACGCTATATAAAATTCGCAAGTGCCCGCACCAGATGGTGGAATTGATTGACGTCCTTCATCACTCCATCATTGAACTGAAAAAAGCGGTGGCGATGCTCCGCACGATGCACGACAGCGAAGACCTCCAGAGAGTGTTCAAGAAAATCCACCAGTATGAAAACGAGGGGGATTCCGTGTTTGAGCAAGCCATCGCGGACTTATTTGAAAAGGAAAAGAATCCCATCCAAATCATCAAGCTCAAAGAAATTTACGTGGGGTTGGAAACCGCGACCGATAAATGCGAAGACGCGGCGAACGTCATCGAAGGGATTCTTATTAAACACGCCTAAGGAAACACCCGCCCCCATGCTAACCATTGTGTTCGTTATTATTTTGATAGCTCTGCTGTTCGATTTTCTGAACGGCATGAACGACGCCGCGAACTCCATTGCGACGATAGTTTCCACGCGCGTGTTATCGCCGAAACTGGCAGTCCTCTGGGCGGCATTCTTCAATTTTGTAGCGGCGTTCGGCTTCGGGGTGGCTGTGGCGACGACCATCGGAAAAGGAATCGTCGACCCCGGCATCATCTCTCAAGACTTGATTCTTTCAGCGCTTGTCGGTGCAATTGTCTGGACACACCTGTGCACGCAATATGGACTGCCTATCAGTGTGTCCCATTCGCTCATCGGCGGCTTAGCTGGAGCGGCTCTCGCCAAAGCCGGAGTGGAAGCGCTCATCCTCAGCGGCATCTGGAAAATCGTCTTATTCATTTTCCTCTCTCCGGTTATCGGACTGTTTGT
>DATCJD010000078.1:0-2563 GCA_036507435.1 Bacteroidota bacterium | reverse complement strand
TCCCGCCGGTGTGCACGGCTTGAGCGTGTCTTCTCCCACAACTAACTTCCCCACATTATACGGATGAAAGCCGTCCACGTCTTTCGACGGCTTGATCAGCTCTAAGACTTTCGCTTCGTTGATGTGCTTGGGCAAGGGGAGCTGGACGAGAATACCGTGAACCTTTGCGTCGTTGTTGAATTCCAGAATCTTATCCAGCAATATCTGTTCGGAAGTATTCTCCGGCATCCGCTCGGTGATGGAGTAAAATCCCATCTCCTCACACGCCTTCCCCTTCATTTTGACATACACCTGCGAGGCGGGATTTTCCCCGACGAGGATAAATGCCAGTCCCGGCGTGATGCCCTTCGTCTTCTTGAGCTGTTCGGTCTCCGCTTTGACCTCGTTGCGGAGTTCCTCAGCTATTTTTTTGCCGTCGATGATTTCAGCCATACAATAGTTTCGAGTTGCCAGTTTACAGTTTCGAGTCTTACTACTTCACTACTCCATTGCTCAACTACTTCCCCGCCATCGCCATATAATCCACCGCCAAATTACACATCACCCGGACACCAAGCTTTAAGCCGCTCTCGTCGATGAAGAAATCGGGCGTGTGGTGCGCGGCGGATTCCTCTCGTTTCACATTTATCGGTCTGCCGCCAATAAAAAAGAACAACGCAGGCACTTGTTGAGCATAGAACGAATAATCCTCCGCGCCCATCACCGGCTTCATTTCAATCGTTTTCTCTTTTCCGGCAACCGACTGGAGCGTCGGGAGCATTTTTTCGGTTAGCTCTGGGTCATTAAATGTCACCGGCGTGCCTTTGGTGATGGTTACATTTGCGAAGGCTCCCCCGCTTTGCGCAATCGAAATTGCCGTCCGGCGAATTTTCTCATGCACGGTATTCTGCATCAAGGTATCCAGCGTGCGGATAGTGCCGGCCATTTCGACCTCTTCCGGAATGATGTTGTTCCGTACCCCGCCGTGGATCGTCCCGACCGTTACAACGACCGGATTCTCCGTCAGTTGCATCTGCCTGCTGACGATTGTCTGAAGCCCGTTTATGATCTGAGCCGAGATCACGATAGGGTCAACACCCTCCCACGGATACGCTCCGTGCGTTTGTCTACCCGTGACCTTAATGCGGAACCGGTCGGATGCCGCCATCAACCCGCCCGGACGATAGCGTAGGGTGTTCACTTCTTCTTGCGCGGATATGTGCAGGCCGAACACCACATCAACCTTGGGGTTCTCCAACACTCCCTGCTTCACCATCAACTCCGCACCCCCTTCCTCGCCTTCGGGCGCGCCTTCTTCTGCGGGCTGAAAAATAAATTTCACAGTGCCGCGCAAATCATGTTTCATGGAGGTAAGAATCTCAGCAGCGCCCATGAGAATCGAGATATGCGTATCGTGCCCGCATGCATGCATCACGCCGACATCCTGTCCGTTATACGTCGAGCGTGCTTTCGACGCAAACGGCAGGTTTACTCGTTCAACAACCGGAAGTCCATCCATATCGGCGCGTAAGGCAACCACAGGACCGGGCTGACCACCTTTCAGCAATCCCACAACTCCTGTGTGTGCGACGCCGGTCTTGACTTCAAGCCCAAGGGATTTCAAATGTTCGGCAATTTTCTTAGACGTGTTGAATTCACGATTCGAGAGTTCCGGATTCTGGTGGAAGTGTCGCCGCCATTCGATAACGTTCGGTTCGATACTGTTCGCAAGGTTATCTATTTGAGTCTTTAGGGCGGGTTGAGCAACAACGAATTGGGTCGCTACAATAACAAGAACTGCGATCCATCGAAAACAGTTTTTCATTTTCTTCTCCCGGTTTAGAGAAAACTAGGAAATATCACTTGCTCGATTTTCAATGCCTTGCCGGTTTCAGCATCGACCTGTACAAACACGGCGCACAGGTGTACGTCGTGCTCTGCCATTTCAAATTTATACGGCGTCTGCATCAGGAACCGTTTGATGGCGATTTCTTTTTTCATGCCGATGACGGAATCGTAGGGGCCTGTCATCCCGACGTCCGTGATAAATGCCGTACCGCCGGGCAGAATCTTCGCGTCGGCGGTTGGGACGTGGGTGTGCGTCCCTACCAGCGCGCTGATGCGTCCGTCTAAATGCCACGCAAGCGCCATTTTTTCCGCAGACGCTTCGGCGTGCATATCGACAAAAATGACCTTTGTGTCGTTCAGAATCTTACTAACTGCCCAATCCGCCGCCTTGAACGGGTCATCGATCGTCTGCATGTATGTCCTGCCCTGCAGGTTCAGCACGCCGACGCGCCCTTTTTCTTTAAGGTCGTGCACGATAAAACCATTGCCGGGATTTTCACGTGGATAGTTCAACGGGCGCAGGATTCGACGCTCTTTCGCGAGCAGAGTTTTCGATTCCCAACGGTCCCAGAGATGATTCCCCGTCGTAATAACATGTACGCCAAGCTCGAACAGCGTGTTCGCATCCTTCTCCGATATCCCCTTCCCTTCCGTGCAGTTTTCACCGTTCGCAATGCAGAGGTCGATTGCATACTTCTGGAGATATTGTTTGAGCAAATTAGAAACGAGCGACAAG
>DATCJD010000077.1:0-7014 GCA_036507435.1 Bacteroidota bacterium | reverse complement strand
GGGATGTATTTGTCAGCGCAACCCCGACAAACGATTTTGACGACAAAGTCCAGACGAGCCTTATCATTCGTGGAAAAAACGATTGGGACGGCAATGTACTCTCGTTAAAAGCATTCGTGACGCCGAATGACCCGGACTTGTTGCGGTTTACGCGTACTGTTCTCTCAAACTATAAAGATTCGCTCTCAACCATTCCGAAGGAACTGGACAAGTTTCAGTCGGCGATGATGCTGTTTAATGAATTTGCAAGCCGCATGGTGTATGTCAACGACCCCAATTCGAGCAAGGACAGGGTGCAATATCCGTCCGAAACATTAAGCCTGCGCGGCGGCGATTGCGACGATATGACGGTTTTTTACGCGACAACACTTGCGAGTATCGGGGTCGCGACGGCATTCGTTGATGTGATACCGCCCAACCAGCCGCAAGATGGCCATATCTATTTGATGTTCGATACGGGCGTGCCGGCGGCACAAGCAGAATTGATCAGCTCGAATTCCAAACGATACGTGGTCCGCAAAAATGAGCAGGGACAGGAGACGGTTTGGGTTCCGGTCGAAACAACGGAAATGAGCGCCGGTTTTCAGAAAGCATGGGAAAGCGGCGCGCAAGGATATTACAACGATGTAGAAGTCGCCCTCGGTCTTGCACGCGGGTGGGTAAAAATTGTCGACGTACAGCCGATATTGTAATTTGATGGCGCGTGGCTATAGCCCCGACCTTTAGGTCGGGGTAATATGAAAACAAAAAAAACGGGGCTTCAGCCCCTTACGCGCCTTTTGAGATGGGTTCTAGTTAAAGGAGAAAGAAGTATGAAACGGATAATGACTACAGTATTCTGTCTGTTCTTCGCAGTCCCCATGGTTTCTTTGCTGGCAAACGATGTTACGGTAAGGGAGCTGAAAGGCACCGTTGAAATCCGCCGCGGCGTTTCCGAAGAATGGAAGGCTCTGCAGGCGGGAGAGATGCTTCGCCCGGAAGATACTATCCGGACGGGCAAAAATGCTTCCGTGCGCGTTCTTGTTGACGGCAAACAATTACGGGTTCCGGAGAATACGATGGTGGATATTTCCGATTTCCGTCACATGGGACAGGAAGAGTTTCTCCTGAAGTTAGCGATGGAAAATATCCTTGCCGTTCCGCCGCGTGAAGACGGGTCGCTCACCATTCCCCGCACCACGGTCATACACGGTACCGATGCACGAGAGTCCTCCAACGAGCAACTCGGAACGGGCGCAGGCTTGATGCAATTACAGGGGGCTAAACTCTTGTACGAGAATTCATTTCATGCGACATCTATTCTGAAAGCGAAGGAAACATTCCGTCTTTACCCCGACCTTCAAACGAATATCGACGCCCGTATGCGTATCGCCACTTCCTTTGAGACAATGAAGCTTTCGAATGAAGCGTTGACCGAATACTCAGGTTTACTCGGCGAGCAACTACCCGACCTGCAAAAAAGGGCGGTGCAGAAAGCGATTGAGCGTATTCGAAGTACTCAAAGATAGGTAGAAAGATACATACCATCCTGCAGGAAGTTTTTTATCGTCCCGACTCGGCTCTAAAGCTAATTCGGGACGTTTTTTTCCGCCTTGCTATTCCCTCCATTTTGCTCTACCTTTTTCGCAAGACCATACTGTAACGAAAACCTTCACGATACGTACCCATTTCTCACTTGATAGCCAACAGTATCCTCCGCACCTACAATCTTGGTAAGCAATACAAAAAGCGTTGGGCTGTACGAAGCCTCAACCTCGAAGTCTATCGTGGCGACGTCTTCGGGTTTCTCGGTCCGAACGGCGCGGGCAAGAGTACGACAATCAGGATGCTGCTTTCACTGATCAAGCCCGGCACCGGTGAAGTGGAATTGTTCGGACACCGGTTGCACAGCCACCGTGAGCAGGCGCTTCGTTCGGTCGGCGGAATTGTCGAAAAGCCGGATTTTTATCTTTACCTTTCTGCAGTAAAGAATCTTGAAGTCGTGGGCGCTCTCAGCGGGGGCGCCACTCGTGCGCGCATCATGGAAGTGCTTGAACTGGTTGGATTGAAGGGGAGAGAATTCGACGCCGTGAAGACGTTCTCGCATGGAATGAAACAGCGCCTCGGCATCGCACAAGCGCTTCTCGCCGACCCTGAACTCGTCATTCTCGATGAACCGACAAACGGCCTTGACCCGCAGGGTATGAAAGAAGTGCGACAGCTCATCCTGCATCTTGCGCGTGACCGAAAGAAAACGATTTTTCTCTCATCACACCTCCTCAACGAAATTGAACTGGTCGCAACTCGCATGGCGATCATTAACCGCGGCGAATTGGTTGTGCAGGGTGACGTCCAGCAATTGCTCTCGCAGAGCGAGCAGTCTGTTGTCGTAGAAGGCTCACCAGCAACCGCCATCAGGAAAGTATTGAAAAGCCTGCGTCGTCTTGTTTCGAGCTCCTCGGAGAAGGACGGTATATTCGACGTTGAGGTGCAAGTGAAGGATATTCCGGCGCTGAACAAGGCGCTCGTGCGCGGCGGGGTGAACGTGCGCGCGTTGATTCCGAAACGCTCCCTCGAACAATATTTTCTTTCACTCACGGAGGGTCAAACAAGCGACCGTTGACCGCGCCATGGGCAAACTCATTTACTACGAACTGCTTAAAACGTTTCTCAAGAAACGCACGTACCTCGGCTTTCTCATCGTCGCGATCATCGTACCGCTCGTGGAGGTCGCGATGAAGCTCGAAGGAGGCCGCTTTCTGCAACTGGCGACACGCCGGTTGCAGGAAGATTTCTTCTTCGTCGGCAGTTTGTTCAACGGCTGGTTTGTCTCATATCAGATCATGAACAGCCTCTGGGTGCATATCCCCTTGTTGATTTCTTTCGTGGCGGGCGACCAGCTTGCCGGGGAGGCCACGGCGGGGACGTACCGCCTGCTCCTCATTCGGCCGGTGTCGCGCACTCGAATTTTTCTCGCGAAAGTAGCGACGACGCTGTTGTATACGTTGTTGTTTGTCGTATTTTTAGGGGTTATCAGTATCGGGCTGGCATTGGCGCTGTTGGGCGGTGGGGATATGATCGTCATTGAACGTGGAATTTTAGTCCTCGAAGAATCTTCTGTTGCTTGGCGTTTTCTGTTAGCGTACCTTTTTGCTGTCTGGTCGATGATGACAGTTGCTTCTATCGCGCTGTTTTTTTCGTCATTTGTCGAAAACGCCATAGGGCCTATCGTTGCCACGATTGGCGTGTTGATCGTGTTTATGGTGCTGACCGTTCTGCCGCTGGAAATATTCGACCCGATTCGGGACGGTCTCTTCACAAAGCACATGATCCTGTGGCAGAAAGTGTTCAACGATCCGATCCCGTGGGATGAGATTTGGAAAAGTGTAACGGTGTTGGGTATCTACACCGGCGTTTCGTGTGTTGCCGCGTGGGCGATTTTCGTGCGCAGGGATATTCTTTCTTAGTCACGTACACATCTTCAAGGAACTTCATGGACATTTACGTTATTGCAATTCTCGTCTACGTGGGCGGCTTGTTGGCGGTCGGCATCTACAAAAGCCGGACGGTGAAGACACAGGACGATTTCATGGTCGCCGGGCGGCAAACCCCAACGTGGCTTCTTGTCGGAACACTTGTGTGTAGCTGGATTGGCTCCGGCAGTTTGTTCGGCGGTGCGGGTTTGGCGTTCCGCACGGGGTTCTCGGAACTCTGGTTCAGCGCCGGCGCATGGACGGGTATTATCATCGTGTATTTCATCGCTCATAAAGTGCGGCGCATTTCTCAATATACCGTATCGGATATTCTTGAGAAGCGCTATAACGCAGTCGCTCGCGTGTTCGGCACGTCGGCGATCATGATTGCGTATCTCACGATTGTCGGATACCAGTACCGCGGCGGCGCGCGGCTTCTGCAAATTCTTACGGGCTTAGACCCGGAATACGGCATGATGATTGCCTGCGCGGTGGTGATTCTGTTTACCGTGGTCGCGGGTATGGTGTCCATCATTTCGGTTGATTTGTTCAACGGCATTGTGATGACTCTCGGCGTGTTGCTTGCCCTGCCGCTCGCCATCGACGCTGTGGGGGGGATGAGTCAGGTTGCGGCGTTGCCCGCCGACCGGTTTATGGTCTTCGGTCAGCACGATGCATGGTGGGCGTTCGGAATCTTTCTCCCGACATTTTTTTTGCTTCTGGGAGAAAGCGGCATGTACCAGAAATTCTTCGCCGCGAAGAATGAGAACGCCGCTCGTAAGGCGGTCATCGGCATGATTGTCGGCGTCGTTGTGGTTGAAACGGTGCTCGCAACGCTTGCCATCGTCGGCAGTGTAAAGTATGCGACTCTTGCGCCGTTTTTATTGCCCGACGGGACGTTCGACAAGGCGACGACGGAGACGATTATCCTGCACCTTGCGCGTTTCGACCTGCCCCAATTTGCAGGCGTACTACTCCTGTGCGCAGCAGTAGCGATAATTCTTTCGACGGCGAATTCATATCTCATGATCCCGTCCACGAATATCACCCGCGATATTTACCAGCGGTTTATCAATCCGGATGTCTCGCAATCGCACATCGTCCGTTTCCAGCGCATTGCAATTGTGGCATTGGGATTATTTGCGTTCGTCCTCGCCAGTTTCTTCAAAAGCATTCTTGACATGGCGTTTACTGCGTATACAATGGTGGGCGCGGGGATTACCCCGGCTTTGCTCGCCGCGTTCTTATGGAAGCGTGTCACCGTTGCGGGTGGCGTCGCTTCTATAATATCCGGGATGGGCGTGACCCTGCTCGTAACGATACTCAATATCGTTCTCGCAGAGCCGCTGATGGAAACAGACTACATTATTATTCCAGCCGCCGCCGCGTCGCTGTTCAGCTTGTTCGCTGTCAGTCTGATGACGCCGCATTCGCCCGATGAAAAATGGAAACCCTTCATCGAGAATATGGAGCGATAGTACGGCATGTGCGTTTTTTTTCATGAAGAGGGTTTTTGATGATCGAAATGAAATTATCTCACGCAATCATTTGTGCTGTTGCGCTCTTGTGGCTCCCTCAACAGCCCACAGGCGATGATATACTCCGCCGCGTGGAAGAACAGCTCGCGCCCGTTAATGATTATACGGTGGATGTGCAGGCTGACGTGGATATGGAGCGCCTGCGTATTCCCAAAATGAAGGCGACGATGTATTTTAAGAAGCCGGACAAGGTGCACTTCGAAGCGGCGGGGTTTGCCATGTTGCCGCGCGAAGGCGTTGCGCTTAACCCCGCATGGCTCAGGCAGAATTTCGACGCGACGGTTGTTGGGCGGGATACGCTAAACGGTCTGACGGTGCAAAAACTTCAACTTATAGCAAAGGACCGCATGGTGCGTCTGCGGCAACTGTTTCTCTGGGTGAATACGGAGCGCTGGACGGTGGAGAAATTCGAGACTATTCCTTATCAAGGACGAAGCCTGACCGTCACGTTCCACCAAGCCCGGCACGAAGGCGGCGTCTTTCTTCCCGATACAATGAGTGCCACGTTCGGTTTCGCGTCAGAGGAGAGTGATAGTCTCTCGGCCATCTATCAATATGCGCCGCAAATGAACGAGATGCAGAGGCCCCCCCGCAGCGGCTCGATGACCGTCGTGTATTCCAACTACCGCATCAACACAGGGCTTTCCGACGAGATATTTGAGAAGAAGGAGAAGGAAGAGTAAACTTTCATCCTCGATTTGACACTGTTTTTATATTTCTAACCAACCCATCACCCCTACTTCTTAAATATCTCCGCCAACAAATTCAGCAGTTTTTCTGCCGGGTAGGGTTTTTGGAGGAAGGTCACGTGCTCGCCGGACTCGAGTTCAAGAACCTGCTCGTGCCGGATGAACCCGCTTGCCGCAATGATGGTAACTGTCGGGAGGATTTTTCGTATCGCGCGTATGGTCGCCATGCCGTCCATCAAAGGCATGTTCATGTCGCAGACGATAGCGCCGATTTCAGCCGCGTTCTTTGCCGTGACGACGACGCCCTCTGCGCCGTCTGCCGCTATGAGTACTTTGTAGTTAAATGATTCGAGCATGGACTTGGTGATTTCGAGTATGCTCGTTTCATCGTCTATGATCAGAATTGTTTCCCCGTTGCCCATAGGGAGGTCGAGGTATGCGCTTTCTGCCTGTTTTGTCGCCGTTGAGGGCACGGCGGGCAGATAGACTTTGAATTGTGTTCCCTTGCCGACTTCACTATACACGGTCATGAACCCGCCATGACTGCGCACGATGCCGTACGACGTGGAAAGTCCTAAGCCTGTTCCTTTGCCGGGACCTTTGGTCGTATAAAATGGCTCGAAGATTTTTTCCAGCAAGTGTTGGGGGACGCCGATGCCTGAATCGCCGACGATGAACATGACATGCGGTCCCGGTTTGGCGTCCGCATGGAAGCGAGCGGTATGCTCGTCCATTACGGCATTATCAATGGTGATGGTCAGAACGCCGCCCGTCGGCATCGCATCGCGGGCGTTGACGCAGAGATTCAGCAACACCTGGTTCAGTTGTGTCGGGTCGCCGGTGATATTCCACGGCTCGGTTGCGATCTTCAGCTGAAAATCGATGTTCTTGGGAAACGTCTCGCGCACCATTTGCTCAATTTCCTGCACCATGTGCTTCGGCTGAATGTCGATTTTCTTTCTCTCCACTCCACGGGCAAACGTGAGGATATGCTTCACCATATCCGCCCCGCGTTTGGTTACTGTTTCCAGCATGTTGAGCAGTTTTTGATCCTCTTCCAATGGTAACTTCTTACGGAGGAGTTGAATGGCGATCATAATGGGACCCAACACATTGTTCAAATCATGGGCAATCCCGCCCGCCAACGTGCCGATGCTTTCCATGCGTTGCGAGCGCAGGAATTGCGCTTCTAACCGCTTCTTTTCAGTAATATCGGTATCGACGACGTAGATTGATTTTGGATTTCCTTCGTCGTCCCGTACGAGCATCCACCGGCTATAGACGGTAAGCTCGTGGTTGTCCTTCATGATGTGCGTCCACTCGCCCTCCCATCTG
>DATCJD010000076.1:0-2794 GCA_036507435.1 Bacteroidota bacterium | reverse complement strand
GGCGACGCAACCCAGCAAATTCTTGGCCCGCTTGCTCGTCTGATTCACAAGGAAGTCAAAGACCTCTGGGCCTATTACGAGGCAGGGTTTCATAATCTTCTCGTCGTTGCGGTAGAAGAGCGGTACCGAAAGGAAGCGATGAAAGCCGCGTTGGGCTTGCTCGGCACTGGCCAGCTTTCGCTCACGAAATGTATCGTGTTGGTTTCCGGTGACGTCAACCCGCGCGATTGGCACGCAGTCTTAGGGCAGATTCGGGAGAATTTCGACCCGCACTTCGATTTTGTCTTACTGCCGAAGGTTCCTCTCGATACGCTCGACTTTACGAGCTACAAGATGGAGCTTGGCAGTAAAATGATATTGGACGCGACGAAAAAAAGGATGACAGATTCAGGATTAGGGATGAGAGTAAAAAAGAGAAAGACGTTCCAGTCTTCCATTCCCAATCTCAAGTCGTTTGATAGACGGATATCTGAAGCAAACCTTATTGACGATTGCTTATTGATCGTCAAAGTGAAAAAAGAAGGGCGTACGGTTGTTGAAAAACTTGTAAAGAAAAAAGAATTGGACGGCATCCGAATGCTCGCGGCAGTAAGCGACGACGTTGATATCACAAATCAGGAAAACTACATCTGGGGCATCTTCTGCAGGTTTGATTGCGAGCGCGACGTTGTTTTTTCCGAGCAACGGATGGTAGGAATTTCCCCGATTTACAAAGGAATTTTGGGCATCGACGCGACATGGAAAAAAGGATACCCCGAGCCGTTGGTTATGGACGAAAAGATTATAAAATTAGTAGACCGCCGTTGGGATGAGTATTGGCGGCAGTAACATTTAAGGAATAGAAGTTCACATGTCCGATAGTATTCATTTTCGCGATCGTAGTCTCATCCCTGTTTGGGAGAAAGTCCAACGCGGCGAGCGGCTGACGCTCGAAGACGGCGTTACGCTATTCGCCTCGCAGGATATTATATCCATCGGGAAGATGGCGCACACGGTTCAGAAGAACCGGAGCGGCGACGCGGTCTACTACGTTCTGAACCAGAAAATCGAGCCGACAAATATCTGCGTGCTCGCCTGTAAGTTCTGCGACTTTGCAACGAAAGCCGGCAAGCCGAACGCGTACGAGATGACGATCCATGAAATCCTCCACAAACTGACGCCGGATATTCACGAAGTACACATCACGGGCGGCTTGCACCCGGATTGGGAGTGGGAGTATTATCTTGATATGCTCCGACAGATCAAAAATAAATTCCCCAATGCCGACCTGAAAGCTTTTACCGCCGTGGAAATAGATTTCTTTGCGAAGAAGTTCAAACTATCCATTGAAGATGTCTTGATTCAGTTGAAAGAAGCCGGATTGCGGACAATGCCCGGAGGCGGTGCCGAGGTGTTTTCCGAACGCGTGCGCCGGTTGCTTTTTAACAACAAGATCGGCGCGAAGATGTGGTTTGACGTCCATAAGACTGCCCACAAGCTCGGCATCCCGACGAATAGTACTATACTGTATGGACATGTCGAGACGATTGAAGAACGCGTGACCCACATGCTCAAACTGCGTGAAGCGCAGGACGAGACGGGCGGGTTTTTGACATTCATCCCGCTGGCGTTTCAACCGGGCGATACAGGCATAAAACCGCGTGGACAATTTACTTCCGCTATCGAAGATTTGAAAATGATTGCCGTCTCGCGGCTGATGTTGGATAATTTTCCGCACATTAAAGCCTATTGGGTGATGCTGACGGAGGAAGTGGCTTCCATCGCGCTCAACTTCGGCGCAGACGATATGGACGGCACGGTGGGCGGCGAGAAAATTGCCCACGACGCCGGAGCGATTAGTCCCATGACACTCGCGAAAGACCAAATCGTCCGGATCATACAAGACGCGGGGAAAATTCCGGTTGAGCGCGACGTCTATTATAACCCGCTTTCTCTCCAGAGTGACAAGGTCATAGGGAAAATACCGTATCTAAATTCAGTGCCGTTCTACCATCATTTTGAAAAGCGGCAATTCAAAATATTGCCTATCACGCCAAGGCGGATGGGAGTACTATCGCAAGCAGGACAGATTGACGCCGGATTATTTTCGCTTGTTGATTTCCTCAAGCAACGCGACCATCTTGAGATGCTTAATAACTGCATTGCGACACGGGACCAGGTGAAAAGCGTCATGCTGTTTTCCAATCACGGCTGGAAAGACCTTGAAGGTAAAACCATCGGTATTACGGATGAGACGGCGACTTCCGTGCAATTGCTCCGTGTATTGTTGGAAAAGAAATACAACGTGAAAGCGACGCTCCAGCGTATGCACTCCGGCGTGAATAATTTTTCCGAGTATGACGCGGTACTCCTCATCGGCGACGAGGCGCTCAAACATAATAAGGTCGGGTTGCACGGCTTCGAACTCACCTACGACCTTGCCACCGAGTGGTACACGTGGCAACAATTGCCGTTTGTGTTTGCCGTGTGGGCTGTCAAGAAATCCATGCCTGAAGAACAAAAATCCGAACTCAAATCGATCATCAGTACGTCATTAGAAAAGGGCATGAACGACCTTGCGAGTATTTCCAGCTTACCTGCTCAACTTCTGGGGTTGAGGGTAGAAGAGGCTGTGGAATATCTTGAAGGGTTTAACTATCGCTTGGGAGAACGCGAGTTGCAAGCGATAGAAACATTTTCAACACTTTTAAGCGCTATCGAAGTTGTACAGGCATAAGGAATCATGGCTGAGAATATCATAACAAAATTAGAAGAACTCCTGTCACAAGGTCAACAGCTTGCGCCGTTGGGCGGG
>DATCJD010000075.1:0-2827 GCA_036507435.1 Bacteroidota bacterium | reverse complement strand
GTACTCTATTAATATCCAACGCAGGCGGCGCGCTCAACCCGCTCTTTCGTAAAGGCGACGTGATGACGATTGCCGACCACATTAATCTGCTCGGCGATAATCCGCTTATCGGTCCCAACGACGATACGCTGGGTCCGCGCTTTCCGGACATGTCCGAGCCATACAGCCGAGAGCTAATTGCGCTCGCGGAGAAGGTCGCGCTGGATTTGAAAATTCCACTCCAAAAGGGCGTGTATGTCGCAATGCAGGGACCGAATTTGGAAACCCGCGCGGAGTATCGTTTCCTTCGTACGGTTGGAGCGGACGCCGTCGGCATGTCAACCGTGCCGGAGAATATCGTCGCCGTCCATATGGGGATGAAGGTATTAGGGTTTTCGATTTTGACCGACGAATGTTTCCCCGACGCGCTCAAGCCGGTGACGCTGAAGGAAGTCATTGCCGTTGCGAACAAAGCCGAGCCGAAGATGACGGCGATCATGAAAGAAGTGGTGCGGCGGCTTAAGCATTGACGATTTCCGATTGCCGATTTACTATTGACGATTGATGATAGAAATTACCAATATTTCAAGTCATGGCATATGGCTTTTTACGGAGCAGAAGGAATTCTTTCTTTCCTTTGAAGATTTCCCATGGTTCAAAAATGCTCAGCTGAAAGAAGTTGTCGCTGTCGAGGAGCCGACTCCCGGCCATTATTATTGGCCTGCGTTGGATATTGACCTTAGTCTTGAAAGTATCAAGGATCCGAAACGGTTTCCGTTAAAAGCGAGGAGTTAGTATGTCGTCCATTATCAATCAAAATATCTATCAGGGATATTTTCTTGCTGTTTGTATTTTTTTCTTGTCTTTCTCTGCTTTCGCCCAGAGTGAAAAAGAACAACTGCGCTCTGTAAGAGTCAACGGTGTCGGTAAAGTGCGTGTGGTACCCGACCAGTTCAATATCAGCCTGCAGGTTAATGTGCCGAAGGCAGAAACGGCGGTCGAAGCTCTCTCGCAGAATAACCGGTCAGCCGCGCAGGTGATTGCCATGCTGAAGCGGTTCGGCATTGCCGACGCCGACATGCAAACGACCCGCGTTGCGGTCAACCCGGTGTATGATTATTCAAAGCAAAACCAGCCGCCTGTCATTGTAGGCTATTCGGCGCAGAATGAAGTGCAGGTGACCATCAAGAAAATTGACGATGCGGGGAAAATCCTCGACCAGGCGGTAAAGAACGGCGCGACGGGGTTCGGTCCCTTGCAGTATGAAAGCTCCAAGCGCAAGGAATTGGAATACGAAGCGCTCGCTCGAGCCGCTGAGGACGCACGGGTGAAAGCCGAATTGCTTGCAAGACAGTTAGGCGCAACACTCGGCCGCGCGATGACGGTATCGGAGTCCGGCGTCAATTACCCATCGCCCATTGTGCCTATGCGGATGAAAGCTGAGATGTCCAGCATGGAGGTTCCGGTCATGGCGGGAGAAATGGAAATCTCCGCCAGCGTGGAAATTGTGTTTGAGTTGAAGTAGTTCTGAGTGGTCAGTTATCAGTAGTCAGTTATCAGCCATCAGTGAGTAAATAAAAGCGGTCTCAAAAATATCCTCTGGTGTCATTCCCGAATGCTTTTATCGGGAATCCAGTGTGTGTCCCGTAGGGATTTCTTCGGAAGATGCCCGCTTAAGGCATGCGGGCTTGACAGCCGTTATTTGCAATGAGGCTTTTTCAGAGGTCTCTCTAGTTAATTGTATTCCGAATTCCGAAATCTTGAACATGTTCAAGCAACTCACCGATAAAATAAACTACCACGACCTCGAAACGCAGGTCTTGAAGTTCTGGGACGAGCAGAAGATTTTTGCCCGGAGCATCAGCACGCGCGAGGGGAAGCCGTCGTTTACCTTCTACGAGGGTCCGCCCACAGCGAACGGCAAGCCCGGCATTCACCACGTGATGAGCCGGACGCTGAAGGACCTCATCTGCCGCTACAAGACGATGCGCGGGTTTCAGGTGCACCGCAAAGCGGGGTGGGATACGCACGGCTTGCCTGTGGAGATCGAAGTAGAAAAAGAGTTAGGCTTCAAGCACAAAGACGAGATTGTGAAGTACGGCGTGGCGGAGTTCAACAAGAAGTGCAAAGAGTCCGTCTGGAAGTACAAAACCGAGTGGGAAGAGATGACCCGCATGATGGGCTATTGGGTCGACCTCGACCACCCTTACATCACCTTCGAAAATAATTACATAGAATCTATCTGGTGGGCGTTGAAACAGTACTTAGATAAGGGAATGATTTACAAGGGGTACAAGATTCAACCCTACTGCCCGCGTTGCGAAACGCCGCTCTCCTCGCATGAGATTTCGCTCGGCTACAAAGACGTGAAGGATCCGTCCGTGTACGTGAAGATGAAAGTGAAGGGCGAGGAGAACACATACTTCTTAGTATGGACGACAACGCCGTGGACGCTTATCTCCAACGTCGCGCTCGCCGTGCATCCCGATATCGACTACGTAAAAGCCGAGCACAAAGGGGAGAAACTCATTCTCGCCGAGGCTCGGCTTGCGGTACTTGGCGAGGAACATTCAGTAGTCGAGAAATTCAAAGGCGCCGCGCTTGCTGGGAAAGAGTACGAGCGTTTATTCAATTATCACAAGGTTGAGGGGAAGGGGTGGTACGTCGTTCCCGCCGATTTCGTCACAACCGAAGACGGCTCCGGCATCGTCCACATGGCTCCCGCGTACGGCGAAGACGATTACCAGATGGGGAAGAAGTATAACCTCCCGACCATTCATCCGGTGAACAAATCCGGCGAGTTCGGTCCCGAAGTGACCGACTTCGCGGGCAAGTTTGTGAAGGATGC
>DATCJD010000074.1:0-2348 GCA_036507435.1 Bacteroidota bacterium | reverse complement strand
CGCTCTACAGTCCTACGCCGGTTGTTGTTGCGTCAGGCAGTGGAGCGTGCCGAGTCCCCAGACCAGATCAAGCGCGTGGATGCCGACGACGGGGCGGTCGGTGATGAGTTCGGATATAATTCCGAGCGCGCGGCGGTCGTTGGGGTCGTTGAACGTCGGGACTAACACTGCCGCATTGGCGATGTAGAAATTCGCGTAGCTCGCCGGGAGCCGCTGTCCGGCGAACACTACTGGAGCGGGCATGGGCAAATCAACGACCTGCAACTTCGAGCCGTTTTCAAGTTTTGCGTTCTGAAGCCGCTCGCGGTTTTCCGCAAGCAGGCGATAGTTATCATCACGGCTGTTATTCTCCGCGCACAGCACGGCGGTATTCTTATTGACGAACCGGCACAGGTCATCTACATGACCGTGCGTATCGTCTCCCGCAATGCCTTTGCCGAGCCAAATGGTGTTTGTGACGCCGAGATACTTTCGGAAGACTTCCTCATAATCCCGTTTGGTGAATCCGGGATTGCGCACCTGCACGTTCGGGTCCATCAAGCATTCCTCGGTCGTAAGAAGCGTGCCGCTTCCGTTCACGTCTATACTGCCGCCTTCCAACACGACGGGCTTGTCCCCTTGGGACGAGCCGTTGTGTTTCACCTGTATGATGGATCTCTTAAGTTTCGCTGCGGCTTTCTCCGGTACGTTCACGTCTTTCTTCCAGTTCGGATACTTCGCCCACGCGTTAAAGCGAAACCGCACGACGGAACTTTTTCCGTCGGATGAACGGACGAACATCGGACCCGTATCGCGCGTCCACCCGCGGTCTGTGGGAATGCGGAAGAATTCGATGGAGTTCAGGTTCACGCCCGCGCGCTGGAGAACGTTTCGCGCTTTTTGCTCATGCTCTTTCGATTGCACGAGGATACGCACAAGCTCTCCCGCGGAGACCTTGCGCGCAATGTCCGCGAACACCCACGGGATCGGCGCGAACTTGCCGGGCCAGTCGCTCAGGTTGTGAGGCCAGCCGAGCCATGTTGCTTCATGCCGTTCCCACTCGGCAGGCATTCTGTTATGGTTGGTCGTATGTTCCAATGTTGTCAGTATTTTTTGTCCCCAAGCACCAAAGGGCTCCCTTCGGGAGAGGACTCGTTCCGATTTATCGGAACGTAGGGGGTATTACTGTTTTCTCGTTTGACAACTCGTTTATTTTTTCCTCAATCGCTAACAAAACGCCGTCGAGATTCTTCCTTACTTCATCGTTCGAAAACCGCAGAAAATTAATTCCGTATTGCTCAATAAGATATTGTCTGCGTTGGCCATTCTCTTCTGCTCCATCTTTGTAGTGACTTTCTCCGTCAGTTTCTATGGCGAGTTTTATTTCTGGACAATAGAAATCAATGGAATACGAATTTACGCCATACTGTCGCCTGAATCTACATCCAAGTACTTGTTTATTCTTGAGCTTCGACCAGAGGATTACTTCAGCCACAGGCATATTGTTGCGAAGCATTCTGCGTAGTTGCTTTGTGCCCGGTTTATTAAAAACTTTTGTCAAGATTCTAACCTCCCCCTCCGCCTGTGGCGGAGACCCCTCCTTGGTAAGGAGGGGAAAAATATTTGTTCCCATTGCCAAGGTTCAAAGGGATCTCCTCGGGGTTTTTTTGTAAGGAAGGGGAAATTGCAACAATATTTTTTGTCCCCCTTACCAAGGGGGACGCGGCTCGTTGTTTAAGCCGCAGGGGGTAAGAGTCTTGGATTTGATAATTCTTCACTTCTTCGGCGTGTCGATGAAGCGCGACGTGATGTCGTGATAGGCGTCTATGCGCCGGTCGCGGAGGAAGGGCCAGTTGCGGCGGATGTTTTCGAGATGATGCAGGTCGATTTCTGCGACGAGGATTTCTTCTTTCTCCACGGATGCTTCGGCGATAACGACGCCCTGCGGGTCGGCGATGAACGACGACCCCCAAAATTCAATCCCGTCCGTGCCGGGGACAATTTTTTCGAGTCCCGTGCGGTTTGCGACCACGACGTACACGCCGTTGGCAATGGCGTGCGAACGCTGGATGGTCTGCCACGACTCGCGCTGGGCTTTGCCGTATTTCGTTTTCTCGCCCGGGTGCCAGCCGATGGCTGTCGGATAAAAAAGCACGCTCGCGCCGAGCAGTGCGGAAAGTCGTGCGCCTTCTGGATACCACTGGTCCCAGCAAATGAGCGTCGAGACTTTACCGAATTTGGTATTCACCGCTTGGAAGCCCATGTCGCCCGGTGTGAAGTAATATTTTTCGTAGTACGAGGGGTCGTCGGGAATGTGCATCTTGCGGTAGAAGCCAACCATGGAGCCGTCCGCATCTATGATAGCCGCG